>DUWJ01000004.1 GCA_012842765.1 Bacillota bacterium
AGTCCCATTGGACGGCCCCTGGTCAGTATTATGACGGCGAGGGCAATCCAACCACGGCCATTCGACATGTTTTCAGCAAAAAGCGTGACATAACCTAAGGAGAGATATGCGCCTGCAAGTCCGCAAAGAACTCCCGATGCCATTATGGCCTGAGCCTTGATCCTGTCGGAACTGACTCCTACGGAGTCCACCGCGGTCGCATCTTCGCCCACAGCCCTGAGCCTCAATCCGAACCTTGTGTTGAATATATGCCATTCCACAAAAAAGGCAAGGAGAATACCGATATAGACGATGAAGGGATGCCCGCTCAAAATCGGACCTAAACACGGGATTTCGGATACGAGTGGGATATTCCAACGCGGTATCGACTGAATGGCCGGGGACATGAAAGCTCCCTTCACGTGAAAGAGCTGCCTGAGCGAATACGTCGTCCCGCCCAATGCCAGCATGTTTAGGGCGGTCCCGGTAACAAACTCATCAGTTTTCAAAGATACAACGAAGAAGGCAAATATGAGAGCTGCCGCAAGGCCGCCTGCTATCCCAGAAAGAACTCCCACGGCCCATGATCCAGAGGAATAGCTGCCGGCGACGGCCGTAAAGGCCCCGATCAACATCATGCCTTCCATAGCGATGTTGAAGACATCGGCGTAATAAGTGTAGGCGCCCCCAAGGCCCGCAAGGAGGACCGGGGTTGCCGAAAGGATGCTCGACCTTATCATCTCAACCATTAGATGCACGGCGTCCATCCCCCATTCCCTTATCCCTGCCGCGAGCCCTCTTCATCCTCATCTCGGCAGCGATATTGTTCATCAGCATACGAGTCGACTCTCTGCTGGCCACGACAAAGAGCACTACTATCGCCTGAAGCACCAGAGAAAACTCGGAAGGGACAGACGTTTCAAGCTCCATGCCCATTGCGCCTGTCTGAAGCACCGAAAAAAACAGGGCGTACAGACCTGTGGCCAGAATGTTGTTGTTAGCCACTATTGCTATCATAACCCCGTCCCACGCATAGTTAGCGCCGATCCCTTTCACAAACCGATGCTGCATCCCACCCATAATCATGAGCCCGCCTGCGAGCCCAGCCAAGGCTCCGCTGAGAAGCATAGCCCATACATAGGCGGCATCGTTTCGACACCCGCCCGTTCTCGAGAAGATCGGGTTCTGCCCCATCGCTCGCCATTCATAACCGATCTTCGAGCGGTTCCACAGAACAGAGACAACCGCAAAAGCCGCAACCGCCACGAGAAATGCAGAGCCAAAGCCATTCCATATCGGAAGCCATGCCCCGGAATTCGTCATGGGGGTTAGCGGAGAGTACATCTTCGTATCCAGCATAGGACCGGATATTAGATACAATGTGAAATAGTCAGCGATAAAGTTAAGCATCAAAGTAGTGATGAACTCGTCCATGTTGAAACGTCGCCTCAGGCCTGCGGCAATTCCAGACCAACATGCGCCGGCGGCAAGCGCAACCAAAATTGACAGGGGAATCATGATTGCCGCTGGAAGATCCACCGCTATTCCAAAAGCGGTAACTGCCATTGCGCCGATCAAAAACTGACCCGGTTGGCCCAGGTTCACACAGTTGCTTCCGAACCCCACAGCAGCTGAAAGGCCTGTCAGTATCAGCGGCGTTGCCTTGTCCAGAGTCGAAAAGAATGCAAACCTTGAAAACAGGCTATAGGAAAAGAGCGCCGCATAGCTTTGCAAAGGCGGATACCCTTGGGCCCACAGGATAATGAGGCCTGCCAAAAGGGCAACGACTATTCCAATGATTGCAGGCAGTAACTGCTTCTTCACCTTCCAACCTCCTTCCCGGCGCGCCAGGCCTTCTGAGCTTCTTTCGCCCCGAGCATGTACTCGCCTATCTCCTCGCGGGTGGTCGCCTCCGGGCGAAGCTCGGCAACGATCCTGCCTCTCGCCATCACCAGTATCCTGTCGGACAGGCTGAAAAGCTCGTCGAGATCAGCAGAAATCAACAGACATCCCGCTCCCGCATCGCGCCTGCGCACTACTTCCTGCTGCACGTATTCTATGGAGCCAACATCAAGCCCGCGCGTAGGCTGGTCGAGGAGGATGAAATCCGTGTCGAGCATGAACTCCCTGCCGACCACCACTTTCTGCTGATTTCCGCCTGAAAGTGATGAAATGGGCGCATCAAGTTGGGGCGCGAGAACCCCGAAGTCCTCCACCAAGCGAGAAGCAAAGGCACGGCATCGCCCCGAACTGAGCAGGGCTTTCCAGCGATCCTCAATCTCTGGGTTGAGGCGGTGGTGGGTCATGATGGCATTATCCACAAGGCTCATGCTCTGGGCACTTCCCGAGACTTTTCTATCTTGAGGCACATAGCACATGAGCTTGCGCCTCTGCATAACATCTTCATCTGTCACGTCGTGACCTCCTATGAAGACTCTTCCCGACTGGGCCGGCAGGAGGCCCGTAACGAGTTGGACCAACTCGTACTGACCATTCCCCTCGACCCCTGCAATCCCGACTATCTCGCCGCGCCTGACATCGAAAGAGACGTCCTTAAGCCTGGTTGCTCCGTTCGCGTCGATGTATCCTAGGCTCCGCGCTTCAAAGACTACTTCTTCCGGGGAGGCAGGCGTCTTCTTAATGGAGAACACGACATCCCTTCCGACCATGGCGCGCGCAAGCTCCGCCTTGTCCAGCCCACGGTTGTCCACGGTCGTCACCCGTTTACCTTTGCGCATTACGGTGATCCTGTCAGATAATTCAAGCACTTCGTCAAGTTTGTGGCTGATGAAAATGATGGTCTTGCCCGCCTCGTTGAGGCTCTTCAATCTTGTGAAAAGCTCCCCCGCTTCCTGCGGAGTGAGCGCCGCAGTTGGCTCGTCCATGATGAGAACATCAACATCCCTATAGAGGAGCTTCAGTATCTCCACCTTCTGTTGGGCGCCGACTGAAAGATCGCTAATTCGGCTGTCGATGTCTATGTTCAGGCCATACGTGTCAACAAGCTCCTGCACTTTAGGCTTTGCATCATCATGGCGGAGTGTGCCGAACCTCCCTACGGATTCTGCGCCCAAGATCACGTTTTCATACACCGTGTAGGAAGGGATGAGCATGAACTCCTGATGAACCATGCCTATGCCTGCGGCCACGGCTTCCCTAGGCGTAGAGAACCTTGTGCGCCGGCCCCGAAAACTGATCTCACCGCCGCTTGGCGGGGTCATGCCATAGAGCACCTTCATGAGCGTGGATTTGCCGGCCCCATTCTCCCCGATTATGGAATGGATTTCTCCTTCTTCGACAACCAAATCCACGTCATCTAAGGCAATGGTATCGGGGGGATAGATCTTCGTTATGGAGTCCATCTTTATGAATTGGTCCTGCAAGAAGCGATGCACCTCCAAGAAAAGTCTGTGGAACACTGCATCTGAAATAACAAGGGACAGGAAGAGTCGGCAATCAGCCTTCCCTTCCTGCCATACACTGTGTTGAACGCAACCGCCGACAGCACGACCCAGCTAGACGAAGCCGGCGCCCGCATTTGCAGCCTCAATGCGCCACGCAATCATCCGCGATATCTTTCGACCTTGATCGCGCCGCTCTTCACCTTGTTCTCAATATCTATGACCCTCTGAAGGCTCTTTGCAGGGAGTATTCTCCTGGTATGCTCATCGATGGCAAGACCGACTCCGCCTTCCCGCAGCCCGTATTCCAAAACCATCCCTGGCTTGTATTTGCCATCCAAAATCGTGCCGTAAACACGATAAATTGACTGGCCCATGTGTTTTAGCATGGAGGTTACCACGTGCCCGGGCTGGATTCCGTTCTGGTTGGAATCGACGCCTATGGCGTATTTGCCTTCTTCTTTTGCGGCCTCAAGCACTCCGGATCCCGTGAGCGCGGCGATCTGGAATATGATGTCAACCTTCTGCGAATAGAGTTGCTTGGCAGCTTGCTTGCCCCTGACAGGGTCATCCCAGGTGCCAGTGAAGATCGCCTTCACTTCAATATCCTTGTCGATATGCTTTGCGCCCTGCTCGTAACCGTACAAAAAACCTCGTATGACCGGATCATCATCGCCGCAGACGGCACCGACGACTTTGTCGCGGTTTACGCCCGGGATGGATGTGTCAGTCGTTACGAGTCCAGCAACGACGCCGGCCATGAAGGCGCCTTCTTCCTCGATAAAATCAACGCTGGTAATGGTCTTCTTCTTGTTTTCAACCACAGTGTCGAGGTTGATCCACTTCTTATCGGGGTATGTGTCGGCGTACTGCATGAGAAGGTCCTCAAATCCATAGGAAACGACGAAGATCACATCTGCCCCCCAAGCGACTGCCGACTGGAGCGCCTGAGGATATGCAACAGGATCAAAGTTGCATTCGATGGTCCTTGTTTCAGCATTGAGCTCCTTTCGCATCCTATCGATACCTTCCTGGCCGGAATCATAGAACGAAAGGTCACCCAGTGCACCATTTATGATGTAGGCAACTTTGTGCTTGGGCGGAGCGGCCAAAGACGAACCTAATGTGAGCGAGAGAATGGCGATGATGGCAAGCGCGAAAGCGACAACACGGTTTTTCATTGCTTCCAATTCACCCTCCATAGAATCTTGACACAGCTTGGCTAAGGCGGCAAGCCCCAAGCCGCGCCATATCAGTTATTATCTAGGTCTGTATTCTCCACTCCCGCGATTACTCCTGTGTACGAAATGCAAGATTGCACAACAAGCCATACTTCGGTGGGCTCTATTCTTCAAAGTCCGCACACTCTTTAAACGTCTTCAATCGGTTTCGGAACGCGTGGAACTGTTAGTCAGTTATGGGCTGTACCGTCTTACGTAGCCTTGAACACTGCTCTACATGTGTTATCACGTGCTCATAGGAGCCCTCGGCAGGCCTACCTATATCATCATCAACCCACTCGATCAGGACTGATCGACGGTGCTGCCCAATATTTTCCCGGAACTGCGTTATGCCATCCGTCTCCTTGACTTTCCAATCGTCCCCGGGATATAATGAGTCTACCGAACATATGTTCTATAGCCGATCATAAACCCGGAGGCGTATCGTAAATGCGCTCTATCGCTTACATACATATCCCTTTTTTATACGCAACCGCACATGCCAGGCTCGAACCTTCTCTTGGCGGCAAGCCCATCGCTGTCACGAAAAAGAACACGGTTATAGGCGTGTCACCCCAGGCGCTTGCGACTGGAGTAACTCCCGGCACTACGCGAAGGCATGCAAGGCAGGTATGTTCCGAGATCGTGTTCGCAAGCTATGAACAGGATTCATGCTCCGAGCTTGCCAACGGAATATGGGACATCTGCGCCGAGTACACCCCGCTGGTTGAACCCATAGCGCCTGACGGCGCTTTCGCAGATTTCACCGGGTGCGGCGCAGCCCGAACAATCGCCAACGACATCATGCACAGAGCGGAAAATGAGGCAGGCATCATCGTATCAATAGGCCT
The DNA here is from genome assembly GCA_012842765.1 of Bacillota bacterium. Classification (GTDB taxonomy): domain Bacteria; phylum Bacillota; class DTU025; order DTU025; family DTU025; genus UBA10085. The sequence continues at coordinate 5,452 of DUWJ01000004.1, forward strand.
TGCAAGCTCCAAATTCGTAGCAAGAGCTGCAACGCCTACGATCCACAATGCGGGAACATGCCGGTGCATACCGCCAGAAGCCCAGCAGCGCTTTCTTGATAAGCTCCCAGTGAGCTCTGTATGGGCTATCCCGTCTCAGGTTGTGGCGCACCTTGAAAAGCTCGGCATAAAAACCCTTGCTCAACTGCGAAAGGTTCCTATGGCTGAACTCACGTTGCAGTTAGGCGAAGCAGGCCTCATGGCCTATCAGCTCAGCTGCGGGATAGATCACTCACGGGTTCAGGCCGCATATCCCGAAGAATCCATAGAGTGCTCCATGTCGTTCGAATCTCCAGTGCAAACCTGGGCCGACATAGTCCAGTGCATCGCAGTTTGCTCATCCAAGATCGCCTCCAAGCTGCGTGACTCCGGAAGAAACGCATCATGGGCAGAGATCTACCTGGAGTTTGCAAGCAGCCATCGCAATGACTACACCAGCGGCAAATACAGACGGCGCTCTTTCCGCTCTCCTACCGATTCTGCATACCAGATCGCCCACGGGCTTGAGCGGATCATCGAAGACCAGGTTTCGATGCCTATCACAGCCATTAACGCGCGCGTCGGCGGGCTTGTCGTTCCCGAAGAGGTGCAGCTTTCCATCTTCAGTTCGGCATCTACTGAACCCGAAAAGGCCCAAATGGACCGGGCCCTCCAGTATGTGCGCGAACGATTCGGAGCAGAAAGCGTAATCACCGCAAACATGCTCGTAGTATCAAGGCGCGATCGGATGCTTGCAGAATCGTTCCTATAAACCCCATATGCACGTGTACGCTTAATAGGTGCCCACAGCTGGCAACCTGTAGTGGTCTACGGCAATATTCTGGGAGTGATGGGGCTTTATGAGTAAACGCATATGGGCGCAAGTTCGTGTGATTGAGGCTCAAAATGGTGCGCCCGCCCAGTTTTACTGGTCCAACAGGTGGAACCGGGTGACCGGCATAGTCGACTCCTGGCGGGAATCGGGAGAATGGTGGGACGGCGAGGAAGAAAAGAGTTACTATCTTGTCTCTTTGGCATCAGGCGGATGTTACGAACTATGCCGCGAAGCGCCCGGCCAGTGGGTGCTTTCACGAGTGCTAGATTAGCCTCCTCGCTGTTGCGATCGGGAGTAGACCGCCGAGAAGATCCATCACATCTTTGACTATGGAGGCAATACCCGTGCAACCCTTCGTCCATCTACACGTTCACTCGCAATACTCCTTTCTGGACGGAGCCGATACTTGCAGCACACTAGTGGCTCGCGCCGCAGAGTGCGGTATGTCTGCAATAGCCATAACCGATCATAACAATGTAAGCGCAGCAGTAGAGTTATCGAAAGCCGCTGCAAAATACGGGATAAAGCCTATACATGGAGTCGAGGTTTCCATGTCAGATGGCTCGCATCTGACTCTTCTGGCCCAAAACCCCGAGGGTTATGCCAACATATGTCGCATGCTCACTGAGGCACATATGTCCTCCCCCCGCCGCGAGCCAAGAACCAACATGGAGACCTTGACAAAGTATACTGAAGGCGTAATGGCTCTGTCAGGATGCAACCGCCGGGGCAAGATTCCATCCCTTGTCACATCCAGCAGGTTTGAGGACGCCAAAGACACAGCAGAAAACCTAACCTCCATATTCGGCAAGGAGAACTTCTATATCGAACTTGAACATTCCCTGGCACCTAGAGCATTATCCCTCAATGCCGCCTTGGCAGAGCTTGCGCAAGAGATCGGAGTGGGAACAGTCGCCACAAACAATGTCCATTACGCCAACAAACCTCGTTTTGAAGTGCATGACGCCCTTACATGCGTACGGACGCTCACCACCCTAGATGACATACATCCAGAGCGCCGGATAAACGCGGAGAACTATCTGAAATCAGCTGATGAAATGTCCGAGCTTTTCGCTAAATATCCCGAAGCACTGGCAAACACCAATGAGATCGCTGACAAATGCTCACCCGGGCTCGATTTATCGCTGCGCCTTTTCCCGAAGTATCAGACACCAAAAGGCCTCTCATCAGCCGAATACCTCGTGCGCCTCACACGGGAAGGCGCCATAGCCCAGTATGGAAAGATCACTCCTGTGATTGAAAACCGCCTAAGTCATGAGCTTAGCATAATCACCGCCCTCGGGTTCGAAGACTACTTCCTCGTGGTGTGGGATATCGCGCAGTGGGCCCAATCGCAAGGAATCCGTTATGCAGGGCGCGGATCTGCGGCTGACTCAGCCGTCGCATACTGCCTGAAGCTGACGAACGTCGACTCCATAGCCCGAGGCCTCCTCTTTGAAAGATTCATGAGCCTAGAGCGCGCCCAAAAGCCCGACATCGACATCGATTTCGAGTCCGAAAGACGCGATGACGTGGCTGATTACATATACCGTAAATACGGCGACGGCCATGTTGCATCGGTCTGCACGTTCAACACATTCCAGGCCCGATCGGCCGTACGCGACTTTGGCAAAGCCCTAGGATTTCCCCCAAACGACATCGATAGGATCGCCAATATCCTCCCCCATGTACCTGCCGATGCCGTGCGCAGTGCCCTCCAGCGCTATCCTGAGGCACGCAGTGAAGAGATACCAAAGTGGCAGTACGAGCTCCTGTTTGAACTATGCGAATCAGTTGCAGGCTTCCCGCGGCACATCGGCACCCACCTGGGCGGCCTTGTGATTTCCGACCAACCGCTCACGTGCGTCACGCCGCTTCAGATGTCAGCCAAAGGCGTAGCTATAACGCAGTTCGATAAGAACGCCATAGAAGATCTCGGCCTTATCAAGCTAGACATTCTCTCCCTGCGCACCCTCTCCGCTGTAGAGCACACTGTCGACATGGTGAGAGCTTCTGGTAAGGGGCATGACGACTTCGACTACAACGGCATCCCATTGGATGACGATGACACTTACAAGATGCTGAACAGCGGTGAAACCATCGGCCTATTCCAACTGGAAAGCCCCGCTCAGCGCGCGCTCCAGACACGACTTGGAGCCGACAACATAGAAGACATAGTAGCCAGCGTCGCCCTTATCCGCCCAGGCCCTATCCAAGGCAACATGGTAGAACCATTCATCGCGCGGCGCAGCGGCGCCGAGGAAATCGCCTACATCCACCCCAAACTTGAACCAATTCTGAAGAAGACTTACGGGGTAGTCCTCTATCAGGAGCAGGTGATCGAGATCGCCACAACGATAGCCGGTTTCACCCCCGGCGAAGCCGACAGGCTCCGGAAAGCAATGACGCATTTCCGTTCCATGAGGGAAATGGAGGATATAGGCCGCAACTTTGTGGCGAAAGCCGTTGCAAATGGAGTCTCACCTGATGTAGCTGAGACGATATTCTCTTACATAGTAGGTTACGCAGGCTATGGTTTCTGCGAGGCGCACGCCGCAGCCTTCGCCGACACTGCTTACAAAACCGCATACCTTGCGCGCCACTACCCATCCGAATTTTATGCTGCACTTCTCAGCGCACAGCCAATGGGCTTCTATCCTGCCCGAACCCTGTTGGTAGAAGCAAAGCGACGCGGGGTAGAAGCGCTTCCCCTTGATATAAACCACAGTAAGGAGAAGTATTCTGTGGAAGGCACAGCTTTGCGGGTAGGGTTCATGCAGGTATCCGGCATCTCCTCCGACTTGATCCATGAGATCCTACATGCTCGTCAGGATGACGGGCCATTCATGTCAACCCTGGATTTCCTATGCCGAATCAAAGCAAACAAGACCGTCGTCGAAAATCTGGTTCTTGCCGGAGCCTTCGATTCGACTGACCCGAATCGCAAAGCCCTCTTTTGGAACCTCGGTCGCCTTGCGGAAGTCGCTGCCTCCCATCGCACAGCCATAGATGCCAAGAAGACTTCCGGGCAAGCAAGTCTGCTGGACATCAAACAAACCAGCGCCGAAGTGCGCAAGGCGATCCCCAGCCCATACCATTCTTCCGACGTCTCTGACGCCTTCCGGCTACCTGCCGCCCCTCAGGCCTACTCAGGCTATTCAGTTGTCAATCTCCCTGATTTCTCCGATTGGGAGAAGTTCAAGCATGAAACATCGGTACTCGGCTTTTGCGCATCTCGCCATGCCATGGAGTTCTTCCGCCCTGCGCTCATGCGCGAAGGGGTTTGGGATTCGCGCAAGATCTCATCAGCAGATCAAGGGCAAATCGTGCGCGTGGCAGGGCTTGTAGTCCGCCCGCACAGGCCACCTACGAAAAGCGGCAAAACCGTTGTCTTCCTCTCGCTCGAAGATGAATACGGGCTCACAGATGTCACAGTCTTTGATGATGTATACCAGAGGCAAGGCGCCGCAATATTCAAAAGCCCTGCACTAATCGTCACGGGAACGATCTCGCGCCGGGGCAATGGGATTTCAGTCATAGCTAAGTCCATAGAAAGTCTCGGGGAGAAATGCAACCGCTAGTAGGCAAGCTGAGTAACTTGCGAGAAGCGTCTTATAGATTAGGCGGACAAAGTCTGAACTGTAGGTAATACGGACTCGAGGATCGCGCAAGAGCTTATCACGACATTCGACGCATGCTGCATGAAAACGAAGCAGCGTAATGGAAAGCCCTGAGCTACTTCCGCCGCCTGAGGCCACAGCCCAATGCTAAGGGCGAGGATTTGAGGATGATCGAATAAACCCATATTGGGCATTCCGCACTAAGAACGTGAAGAGAAACGAGCATGCAGCTGCGTCCAACCCCATGCACAGCTGCTCAGCCACATGTCTTGCAGCTTTTCCCGGTAGGCCTGCGGCGTGGCCAAAACGGCGCTTCCGTCCCCATCCTCACCCTCATCCCGATCCACATTACTCTACTACTCTTCTCCCGTCCCGTCCTCCCCGCCCAAACCCTCTCCCTCCTTCACATCAGCAAACCCTACGACCTCCTCCCCCACCTCAGGGTTGAAGTCGCCCGCAAGCAAGTCCATCATCCTAGCTTCAAACAGATCCAGTTCCGACGACGGAACCATAACCGTCATCGCAACCCGATCCGCATATTCCACATCATCCATCTCATACCCGGCTTCCGCCAAGTAATTCTGGACTCTGCCCAAAGCCACGTAGTCTATGACGAACCGAACCTTCTGTAAAAGCCTGACCCTTACGATGCCGGCTGCATGCAACCCATCCCTAGCGGCGGACGAATAAGCCCTCACAAGCCCGCCCGCCCCGAGAAGCGTGCCGCCGAAATAGCGGGTTACAACGACTGCGCAGTACTTTATCTTCTCTCGCCGGATGACCTCCAACACGGGCCTCCCGGCCGTTCCGGCAGGCTCACCATCATCGCTCGACCGAACCACCTCGTCGTTCTCTCCGACAGTAAAGGCGTATACATTGTGAGTGGCATCCCAAAACTCCTTACGGATCGAATCTATAAAGTCTCGGGCCGCGTCCTCGCTGTCCACAGGACGTGCCGTAGCGATGAACCTGCTTTTTTTTACGATTAGCTCCGCTCGGCCCTCATCCCGAAGGGCAAGATACTCACGTGCCATCATCACCACTCCTTCGACCAGATAAAAGGGAATCGAGCTCGGCAGTAGAAGTAATCATCTGCAACCGGAGCTCATCAGAGCTTGAGGAGGCGAATTCTTCAGGTGCCTACAACAAGGTTATACTATGATGATCCTTATCTTAGCGATTTCCAATGCAATATCCTCCGCTGCGAGCCCTCAACTCGCAATTCCTCCCCCACCCCTCTGTACGAGGCAGTCACCGACGTCACCGCATTCTACCCCAACTCCGGCGGACAACCCTCAGACCGCGGGATCCTGGCCGGCGCCGACGTAGTCGATGTAGTGGAGCGGGACGAAGAGATAATTCACCTCACAGTTGGATCAGTATCACTCGGCCTCGCAGACGGGCGAGTGGACATCGAGCGCAGGTTCGATCACATGCAGCAACATACAGGCCAGCACATTCTCTCGGCAGCATTCGCCAACCTGTTTGGCCTCGATACCGTCGGATTTCACCTCGGCGACGAGACCGCAACTATAGACCTTCCCATATGCGAAATCAGCAATGATCAGGCAGCTGCAGCTGAAATGCTCGCATGCGAGGTGGTGTTCCAAAACAGGCCAGTCACGACCACGTTCCGAAAGCCCTGCGATGTAGATGAATCATACCTCCGCAAACTTCCCAATAACGCCGAGAGCATTCGACTCGTCGAGATCGACGGTTTTGATATCAATGCGTGTTGCGGCACGCACGTCCGGGCCACCGGCGAGGTCGGTCTGATAAAGATAATCGGCATCGAACGCATTCGAAGCGTTACCCGTGTCGAGTTCGTCTGCGGCCGGAGAGCCCTGGCCGACTACCGCTGGAAAAATGATGTGGTGCACCTCGCCGCATCTCAGCTTTCAATTCACGGAAAAGAACTGCCAGAGGCGATGCTCCGCCTCCAAAACCAGATCCGCCAAGGGCGACGAGGTCTAGAAGAGGCCCTAGATAGGCTCCGCGACTATGAAGCGGAAGAGATATACTCCGCCGC
>DUWJ01000240.1 GCA_012842765.1 Bacillota bacterium
AAAGACGGCGCCCGGTCGCTCTGGCCGGACGCCGTCTCATTGCCTCAGTTCCGGCCAGGGCTTACACGTTTAGGCGATGAGCTCTTACGAAGGTATGCAACCCAGTACACAGTCGCAACCAATAAGCCTCCTCCCACTACGTTCCCCAATGTCACAGAAACCAGATTTGGCAACATGGAGAGGGCAGGCAATCCACTGATACGCGCGCGAATCATGAAACCTACCGGCATGTAGAACATGTTCGCCACCGAATGCTCAGCGCCACACATCACGAAAGCGGCAACTGCCATCGCCGTTGGTATGACTCTGCCGGTCACATCGTCAGCAGCATAGGACATCCAAACACCCATACATACCAGCCAATTGCATAGGATTCCCCTTGCAAACCCCGTTCCAAATTCAATATTGGCCTTTGCTATGGCTGTGTTAACAAAGCCTTCGGCAATTTCCAGTCCCGGAGCAGCCCAAAGCTCTGTCTTGTAATAGAGCCATGCAACAAAGAGGGCGCCAACGAAATTGCTCAGGTAGACTATGACCCAGTTTCGGAGGAGTTGAACAATGGTAATGCGCCCTTCCAAAAGCCCTGCAACCATCAGCGAGTTCCCGGTGAAAAGTTCAGCTCCACCTATTATGACCATTGTTATCCCAACTGTGAATATGAGGCCTGATATGAAGCGAATTATTCCCGGTCCGGCCCAGGGCCCGAGAGCCAAAGAGACAGTATGGGATGTCGCCCCAGCTATCGCTATGAAACTTCCAGCAAGAAATCCCAGCGCCACCAGGGTTACAAAATCTGCGTTCGCTTTGGTCACTGAAGAGTCGACAACAGTCTTCGCTATTTCCGCAGGCGCCTTGTACGCCATTTCCAGCACCATCCTTTGTCCATGAAAGTGGCTGTACGCCAACTATTTCACTGAAATGCAACATTGTCAATGTCGCACCAAGTCGCTTTTCCCATCACTTCCCAACGGGAAATTCCCCTTTCTTTGACGAATACATCGTTAGTCTGGAAGATCGCCCCCTTCCAAACCAGGTTTATCAGAGAAAGGAGTTACAACTATTGAACGCCAGAACAAACAACAACAGCAAACACATCTTCACAGTTGCACTTCTTGCAGCTCTAATCCTGGTCGCAAACGCTGCCGGGGCATCCGCCGCCACCGTATACAGAGTGGTCGCGGGCGATTCACTGTTTTTCATTGCCCAACGATACGGCGTAACCGTCAGTGCCATTCGTGGAGCAAATGGATTGGTAGGCGACATGATATACCCTGGGCAAACACTGACAATACCAAATGGGGTCTCAACCACTCCGCCAGCACAATCGGGCACTAGTTACACAGTGAAAAGCGGAGATTCTCTGTTCCTGATAGCGCGGCGATATGGAACAACGGTAGACGCCCTAAAGGCTACCAATGGGCTCTATAGTGAATGGATCTACCCCGGGCAACTACTGGTAATTCCTTCTGGAACAACAATATCGCCTGATCCAAATCGCGGCGGGACTATCCCTTCAAGGGGAGCTTGGAGCCAATCCGACCTGACTCTCCTTGCACAGTTGGTTACCGCAGAAGCAGGGGGCGAACCCTATGAGGGGCAGGTTGCCGTTGCAGCCACTGTTCTAAATAGAATAAGCAGCGGCCTATATCCCAACACTATTCCAGAGGTCATCTACCAGGTGGTGGATGGTCGATATTACCAGTACAGTCCTGTGCTGGACGGACGGATCAATAATACACCCTCGTCCACAGCTATAGGCGCAACAACAGAAGCCCTTAACGGATGGGACCCATCTTATGGGGCTCTGGGCTTTTATAACCCATCCAAGACTTCTAATTACTGGGTGCGTTCTCGCACCGTAACACGGGTAATAGGCGACCACGTATTCTTCAAGTAAGGGGCGCAATCATCTGTGCCATACAAACGTAATGGCGCATCAATTCCCCGGAGCGCAATCTCCGGGGAATTGGCTTGCCACCGATGATGAAAGAGTCCCCATCCCCTCTTATGTAAGCGGCTCGAGCAGCTATTGAATTATCCAACAGAACAATGTACAATCGTCCGAGGGAGGGACAGACCGTGCCAATCTACGAGTACAACTGTGAGAAGTGTGGCAAATTCGAATTTCTGCATGCAGTCGGTGAAGGACCCCTTGCGCGGTGTCCCAAATGCGGCTCCCCGGTCCGTAGGCTTGTCCCCTCTAGAATGGGCATAGCTTTCCACGGATCCGGCTTTTACGCGACCGATCATCGGTCGGAGGAGTACAAAAGAGAAGCCCGCAAGGATGGAGAACCAGGAACCTCCGCCTCTTAAAACGACTGAGCTAATTCAGGCATCGATCGGTAGCCACACTGATCGAGGCGACCGCTACGTAATGCGGTCGCCTTTTAACTATCCAGTAGCCACTACACCCGTTCCCTCGGCACTCTCACGGCACGTCTGTGTTTCTCCAACTTCCAGCCTCACCACAGATGCTATTGTCCTGCTGTCCTTCCCCAGTCAGGGAAGACTACATTCCCAGTCCCTGTCATCTGGAAAAGTCCACCTCCGGAGTGAACCACGTACACGCCGTACCGCCCCGTGCCCTCTATTCGAGCTGACACCGCCACCGCCCTGGAATCAGGGCTCCATGCCAAACCAGAGTATCTTGGATCGCTCACAACCTCCGCTTCGTGCCTGCAGCTGCCGTCTCGCGGATCGAGAATGATCACCTTTACGGCCTGACCGTTGTCTAAATTCCGCTGGCCGACGCAATAGGCGATCATCTTCCCATCTGGAGCCCAGGCAATCGACCAAGGCCATACTTCCCGGTCAACTTTGCTTCTCACTGTTTCTCCGGTCAGGACGTCCACTATGCACATAACAACAGCTTCGTCTTCGCACGCAATGTAGGCCACACTTTCCCCGTAAGAAGCAGCCGCAAGCCCGCAAACCCGCTCCGGCGCATCGGTTAACAACACACCGCTTCCATCCGCCATTTCTCGCATGATTACATTACCGGAGTGTACATAGGCAATTCTGTAGCCGTCCCCAAGCCAAGAAGCGAACTGCCCTTCGAATGATTGCTTCATTGCTCCCGAATCGGCATCAACGACGTACACGTGCGCATCAATCTCATACATTATGCTCTCGCCGCTCGGCGACCACCTCGGGGTGACCAGTCCCGCTAGGGGCTGAGTAATAGCCCGATCCAAGTCGGCGTGCACGTCAACAATATGGATCTTACCGTCCGCGCCTTGGATCGCCACAAGGCGGCCATCAGGCGAAAGCGCGGCAACCGAGGCCCAAGAGCACCCGACCGAAGCAAGCATCTTTGATGACCAGTCTTCGGCGTTGAAGATCAACAGCCCAGGGCCGCCATACCGGTCCGAAATGGCTGCAATAGATCCATCAAGTCCATGGACAGCAGGAAGCACTAGCACGTCGCCTTCTGCAAGCATCTCTCCAGGGCTCAGCCAAGGGTTGAGCTCCAGCAACGCAGAGACCGAAACCCCGTAGCAGGCCGCAATTGCACCTACCTCCTGGTCCCCCGCGCAACAGTGTCTGGGGCTACGATACTCTCCTTCAGGCATAAAAAACACCTCGCTTGCGACCGTCCCTCGAACCAAATATATGCCTATTGCACCAAGAAGGTGCTTAGACAGACCTGGTTCGAACAGTCCCAAGCGAGGCGCCTTATATCCGTAACTAACGCTCTGCCCTATGGCACGCTACCTGATGAGTGCCTTCATGGAGCACCAACGGAGGCTCAACCTGTTTACATATGTCCATCGTATACGGACATCTAGGATGCAACCGACATCCTTGTGGCGGGTTCACGGGGCTCGGTATCTCGCCCTTCAGAACCTCTGCAAACCCGCGATGCCTCGGATCGGGCACGAACACCGCTCCGATCAGAGCCGTTGTGTAAGGATGCAAAGGAGTCTGGATGACTTCATCAGCCGTCCCCATTTCCACGATCTTGCCGAGGTACATCACGGCTATCCTATCGCATATATGCCGCGCAGTGGCAAGGTCATGGGTAATGTAGATAAACGTGACCCCTCTAGTCCGCGAAAGCCTTAGCATCAAGTTGAGCACTTCACCCCTGATCGATACGTCCAGCATCGAGACCGGCTCGTCTGCGACTATAAAATCAGGATCCACGCTCAACGCTCGTGCCACAGCAACCCTCTGGCGCTGTCCGCCGGAAAGCTCATGTGGATATCTTCCCATGTATTCCTCGGGCGGAACCATCTCCACATCAGCAAGGACAGATGCCACAACGTCGCGTGCATCGTGAGCCGATGAGGCAAGCCCCTGCAGAATCAGGGGTTCGGCTATAACCGTCTGAACGTCCATACGCGGGTTCATCGATTCATAAGGGTCCTGGAATATGATCTGCATCTTCCGACGCAGCTTCTTCATCTCCGCCTCGTTAAGATCGAAGATGTTCTGGCCTTCCAGAATCGCCTCACCGGATGTTGCATCAGTAAGCCTCAGAATCGTTCTGGCCAGGGTGGTTTTTCCACAACCCGATTCGCCCACCAAGCCCAAAACTTCGCCTTTGTACACATCAAGGCTTACCCCGTCCACCGCGCGCAATACCGGCTGTTCCTTTGTCTTCATCGACTGCCAGAACCCCATGCGGACAGGGAAGTGTTTGACGAGATCTCTTACCTGAAGTATGACCTCGCCATGCTCAACCACATTCGACTTCTGAGCCGTATTTACTGCGCCCATATGTCCACCCCCTGCTCAACGATTTCCGCTTTGTGGCAGGCAACATAGTGCTTCTTACGCGAAACCTCACGAAGGGGCGGTTCCACGGTCATGCACTCCTCGTCCGCAAGCGGGCACCGCGGATGGAACCTGCATCCAGTCGGCGGAGCAATCAGGTTGGGAGGGAAGCCAGGAAGCGATCTCACCGGCGACCTCTCCGCATGGATGTTGGGGAATGATTTCACGAGCCCCATGGCATATGGGTGAGTTGGATTCACGTAAACATCCATGACGCTGCCGTACTCCGCAACTTTGCCGGCATACATGATAACGACAGAGTCGCAGGTCTGCGCAATCACCGACAGGTCGTGAGTGATCAACATCATGGAGAGGTTGAGTTCCTCTCTCAGTTCTCCGATAGCCTTCAGGATCTGCGCCTGAACCATCACGTCCAGCGCCGTTGTGGGCTCATCCGCGATAATGAGGTCAGGGTGACATGCAAGGGCCATGGCGATGACCGCCCGCTGCTTCATGCCCCCACTGAACTCGTGTGGATACTCCCCAAATCTGTTCGGGTTAATGCCAACAAGGTCGAACAGGTCTTTTGTCCGGCTCACAGCCTCTTCATGAGATACATCCTCATGTTCGAGGATAGCCTCGACGATCTGATCGCCGACCCTGTGGACTGGGTTCAGGGCATTCATTGCGCCCTGAAATATCATTGATATCTGCTTCCATCGAACATCTTTGCGAAACTGCTCCTCAGGCATCTTCAGTATATCCTGCCCGTTCATAACCACACTGCCGCCATGATACTCACCGTTCCTTGGCAACAGGCGGAGGATTGAGATCGCCATGCTCGATTTACCACACCCGGATTCCCCAGCGATTCCCACTGCCTTTCCACGCTCAATGTCAAAGCTTACGGAATCGACCGCCTTAACATGGCCCCTGAGGGTCCGGTAGTACATTTTCAGGTCTCTCACTTCAACCAGGGCCATTGTTACGATCTCTCCCTATACCGTGGATTGTAGATCTCGTTAACCGAGTTCCCGATAAACACAAACGCCAAGCTTAGAAGCGTAAGCGCTATACCGGGCGGGAGCAGCCACCACCAAGCCAGACGCGTAAAGGCACCAAACTGCTTGGCATTCTGCAGCATTCTTCCCCATGTAGGAACGCGCGGGTCTCCCAGGCCAAGGAAGCTCAATGAAGCCTCCGTGAGAATTGCTCCAGGTATCCTGAGGACCAGATTGGCAAAGATCAGCGGCATCACGTTCGGCAGTATGTGCTCGCGCATGATGTAACCACCGGATGCCCCTGATGCCTTAGCCGCCTCTACAAACATCCGTTCCTTCAGCGACAGTGTCTGCGATCTCACCAGCCTTGCAATTCCCATCCATGAGAAGATAGCAAGCAAGATGACTATGTTAAGGACACTCTTGCCAAATAGAGCGCCGAGAATAATCAGAACCGGCAAGTCGGGGATGGACATGAGCACGTCCGCGATTCGCATGAGGACTTCATCCACCGCGCCCCCAAAATACCCCGCGCAAAGGCCCACACTAGTTCCTATCACAATCGCGATAAACGCGGATGACAGACCAATTGCAAGCGCAATTCGCGTTCCATAGATCAGCTGCGACCAGAGGTCTGAACCCATATGGTCAACCCCGAGAATTCCATGAACCAAGCCGAGAATCTCAAATTTCACCGGGGTAACCATGAGTGTGACAGGACCCTCCTTCGAGTCCGTCCACGAGCTGAGCCTCAAGGTGTAAGTGCCCCTCTCAGAGAAGAGGATATCAGTTGGCTCGTCGAAGAAGCCCTGCCCCAGTCGCATCTTTAAATCATAGTCTCTCGCATCAACGAGGACCGTTCCTGACTCCACACTTCCGTAGACCCTTGCATCCCAAACATCGAAGACCTCTCCGTCCGGGGTCATCAGTTCCAGCATGATCACAGTTTCGGCACTGCTAGGCGCATCAACTGAGTAATCGAAACTGAACGAAAATGTCTGCGGAGGAGTATAGTCATAATCAACTTCATACGTCAAGAGCAGCTTTTTAGCGGATGCATCGATCCCTGAGTCAATCTCGGGTTCGAAGTCGAAACCATATTCATCCTCGGGCTCTGGCGAAGGCTCAGTCTCCTCGTTGCTTTCCAAAAGTCCCCAAGGATCCCAATCGGTAGCAGCCGAGGCCCAAAAGCCCTCCTCTTCTTCCCACGTATCTTCCTCGACGGTCTCTTCTACCTCCACCACATGAGTCTGCGGCAGGACTATCTCCATTCCAACCCCGTCAAAGTATGGAAACTCGTATGGGGAAATGGATATGTCATCCACCTCTTCGCGGACCCAATCATCCGGGCCGAGGTTCATGCGTATGGTCGGCGGAGCGTCCTTGAATTTTGCGCTCGTCTTGGCCATCCAAGCGGGTGCAGCCAGCCTATCAGCAAGATACAAATCTTCCATCGGATCGTAAGGCGCGATATACGGTGCGAAAAGCGCGATCAGAACGTATACGATAACTATGCCCAGACCCACCATACCCTGGGGCTTGCGTCTGTACTGTTCCCAAAAGGTAAGCGGCTTTGGAACAGCAACGGTGGCGGCCTTAACAGCAGCAGCTCTTTCTTCACTTTTCGACCTCGGCTCAGTCTGCTGACTCACTTTGCACCACCTGCCCCAACGCGGATCCTCGGATCAACAAGACCGTAGGCAATATCCGCCAGTAAATTGCTTATCACAACGGCCAAGGCTATAAGATAGAAAGCACCTTGCGCCGCCGGATAGTCCATCTGAAGCGTAGCATCGAGAAGGTACCTTCCAACCCCATGCCATGAGAATATGCTTTCCGTGATAACAGCCCCTGACACCATCCCGGGCAAGGACATGAAAAGCAAGGTGACTATCGGCGGGAGAACGCTGCGCAACGCATGGTGATAAAGGACATCTTTCTCCGAAATCCCCTTGGCCCGCGCAGTTATGATGTAGTCCTGCCCAAGCGCTTCGGTCATTGTGTTCCTAGCATACAGAGCCCATGAACCAAACCCCACAATCATGTTGCTCGTTACCGGGAGTACCAGGTGCCATAGCCTGTCAAGGAAGATATTCCATCCTCCAGCCGGAGGAGGCGCGCTCATAGTGCCGTGTATGGGCAATATGGGCCAATAGTAACCGAATAGGAGAAGCATGAGCAACTGGATGAAAAATGTAGGCACTGCATGAGTAAAGAGACCTGCCGTTATCACGACTCGATCCGTAAACGAGCCTGGATTTGCAGCGGCCTTCACTCCCAAGCGCATCCCCGTCAGTGATGTGAGGATGAATGTGCAAAGGAACAGCTTGATCGTATTGGGAAGCCTTTCCTTGAGTTCCGACCAGACTGGCCGTCTCGTCGAAAAAGAAAGGCCCATATCAAATTTGAGCAGATTCCCCATATAGGTAACGTACTGCTTTAATGGGGGATCATCTAGGCCGTACTGACTCCTCAATTCAGCCTTCGCTTCCGGTGTGAAATTGGGATCAATGATCATCTTAGTCGGGTCACCCGGCATCACACGGAAGAGGACGAAGTTGAGGGTGAGTATGACGTATAGGACTATTAAGGCATAGACCAATCGCTTGATGACATACGAACGAAAACCCAAATCCGTCTCACCTCATTCTGCCTTATCACCGGCTATGCCGCCCCAGGCCCCAATGGCCCGGGGCGGCAAAAAGCCAGATCATTTAGGCCCTACTTCTTCAGACGCCAGTAGTTCGGGTTCTTAACGAGCCTTACATATTCGCCGGGCACGTATTCCTTAAGAATGAAGGGTCCCGTTCCAACAAGTTTGGAGTAACCCTTAATCTTCGGGTGCGGCTCCTTCCAAGGCTCGAAGCCCTTCCAGTCCTTTACATCCTTCCAGATGTGCTTAGGCAGGAAGGACAGGTCTGCACTGTAGATGTGCCAGTAGCTGACGTTGGCGAAGTAGACCTTGACCGTGTATTTGTCGAGCAGCTCAACCTTGACGATGTCCTGCGTCGCAGGGAGATACCTCGGAACCTTATTCGCTTTGAGGTAGTTGATGGTGAATTCTACATCCTCAGCGGTGAACGGCATTCCGTCAGACCACTTGATCCCCTTCTCGATATACCAGGTCACCGTGGTGCCCTTCTTGCCGGGCTGCGGCTCCCATACGCCAACGTCCCACTTGCGGGCCATCCATGGCATATCATCGAGAGTGTCAGGATGCATTGCCATCAGGCTGTCATTCAACCTTGAGAGCACTTCCTGCTCGTAGGCGCTTGACGCGACACACGGGTTGAGGTTCTTCGGCTCCTCTGAAAGCGCCCACCTGATGGTTCCGCCTTCAATGGGCCTGCCTGAACGGTCCACCCTACGTATGTTCAAGGTGGTCCACAGGTTGTTGTAGCTAGCTGCGCCGAAGCCCTTCATGGGCACGTATCCTGTTACCAGGTCCTTGCGGAACGCATCGATGTACGGCCTCGAGTAGAGCGGCACGTACGGCATCTCTCTGGCAAGGATCATCTGGCAGGCGTCTGACGCCGCTTTGGCCTCTTTCAAGTTAGACGCGTACCTGAGAAGCTCAGACTGTTTGTCGTACTCAGGATTACGCATTCCCGGGTTATTGTAGCCAGCTTCGACGTCCTGTGACGAATGGAAGAAGTCATACAGGAAGTCTGGGTTCCTGCTGAGCGACCATGCCAGGACATACATGTCAAAATCGCGAATATCGATCTTGTCGAGCATGACTGGGAAGTCCATTGGCTCTGGCACCACAGGCAGACCAACCTTCTGGCAGGAATCAGCGATCATCTTGCCGAGTTCCGCGGAGGTCGCGGCTACCTCGTAGGTAGGCGTGAAGATCTTCATCTGGGCAAGCGGTTTGCCCGTCTTCGGATCGATCCTCACCTTGGTCACAGGATCCAGCTTGTATCCGGCCTTATCCAAAACCTCAGCAGCCTTAGCATAGCTGAATGGATAGACAGGAACATCGGCCTTATAGAAAGGCGACACCTGTGGCACAAAACTCGTCATCGGAAGCATATAGCCCTTGAAGAGCGTGCGAATGATGTTATCGCGATCGACACAGTGTGCAATCGCCTGGCGGATCGGTTGAGAAGCCAACGGCTCCTTCCTCATGTTAAAGCAAAGGTAGAACATGTGGAAACCAAGAGTCATCGTCATGTCGGAGTTAGGCATGGCCTTAGCCCTGTCGATATCCTCAGGCTGAGTGAGGCCAGACCAGACGACGCTTTCACCACGCTCATATGCGATTCTTCTGGCTTGCTGCTCCTTTATGATCGGCATAATGATCTCGTCGACGTGCGGACCAGTGGTCTCGAACGCCATCTTCGCGGCGCCGGGCGCGCCGGCGATGCCGAGAGCAAGCACGAGCGCCAAGACTACGGCAATCGGCAAGCGAACTTTTTTCGGCATTAAGTACGTACCTCCTTGAAATGTTAATTTGATTGCATGGGTATCAGTTCTCGTCACTTTGCGACATATGCGTCGTGTGATTCGAATCGATGGCCCAACAATCCCTGCAGGTGGGAGAAGACAACTTTGCGGCGATAACTCTTTTTAGCCCATCGCCATGCCCAAAAGGTTGATTCGTCACCAGATATCAGAATTCCTTCTACCTTCCATGCGCGATACGGCCAAAACTTGAACGCACTTGAAACAAATTTGGTTCCCCGCCTTAACTGTTGTTTATTCGAGGCTTACTGCTAAAGTCCTTCATACCATTATTGATATTAACTTCAGCAACCTCTTACTTGCGCTAGTCCCGTACCGTACAGGAGCGGATGCCCCCCAAGGCAAACGCCTCAGGCGGCATCCGTCAAGAACGTCGGCGTCCTACTTGCTCGGAGGGTTGAGACGCCAGTAGTTCGGGTTCTTTACGAGCCTCACGTATTCGCCAGGCCTATACTCCTTGAGGATGTATGGACCATGTCCAACCAGCTTAGAGTAACCCTTGATCTTTGGGTGAGGTTCCTTCCAAGGTTCGAATGTCTTCCAGTCCTTTACATCCTGCCATATGTGCTTCGGCAGGAATTCGGCGACACGATATAGGTGCCAGTAACTTACGTTTTGGTAGTAGATCTTAACAGTGTATCTGTCGATCAGCTCGACCTTCACAACATCATCAGTAGTGGGCTTGTACCTCGGCACCTGGTTTGCCTTGAGGTAATCCATAGTGAACTTGACATCCTCAGCGGTGAACGGTTGGCCGTCGGACCACTTTATGCCCTTATTGATGTACCAAGTTACAACTGTGCCCTTCTTACCAGGCTCAGGCTCCCAGACTCCAACATCCCACTTGCGAGCCATCCACGGCATGTCATCCAGGGTATCCGGATCCATCGCCTGGAGACCGTCATAGATCCTGGAAAGAACCTCCCATTCGTAGGCGCTGCTGGCGACGCAGGGGTTGAGGTTCTTCGGCTCCTCATCCAACGTCCACCTGATAGTGCCGCCCTCGATCGGCCTGCCGGACCGGTCAACACGGCGGATATTCAGTGTTGTCCACATATTGTTGTAGCTCGCGGCGCCATAGCCCTTCATCGGAACGTATCCGGTAACGAGGTCCTTCCTAAAAGCGTCAATGAAAGGCCTCGAATACAGCGGCACGTACGGCATCTCCCTGGCGAGAATAAGCTGAGCCTTGTCTGATGCAGTCTTAGCCGTCTTGAGATCTGGGGCATAGTTTAGATCCTCAAGAAGCTTATCTAGCTCGGGATCGCGAATACCAGGCCTGTTGTAGCCGGCCTCGACGTCCTGCGACGAATGGAAGAAGCTGTATAGGCTTGTTGGGTTCCTGCTAAGGTTCCAGGCCAGGCAGTACATGTCGAATTCCATTATGTCAAGTTTATCGAGCATGACTGGGAAGTCCATCGGCTCGGGCACGACGGGAAGGCCAACCTTCTGGCATGAATCGGCAATCATTTTGCCAAGTTCCGCAGAGGTCGGAGCAACCTCGTACGTAGGCGTGAAGATCTTCAATTCACGCATGGGTTTCCCCGTCTTGGGATCGATTCTCTTCTTAGTGGCCGGATCGAGCTTGTAGCCGGCCTTGTCGAGAACCTCCGCAGCCTTTGCATGACTGAATGGATAGACAGGCACGTCAGCCTTATAGAAAGGCGACACCTGTGGAATGAAACTCGTCATAGGAAGCATATAGCCCTTGAAGAGCGTGCGGATTATGTTGTCGCGGTCGGTGCAGTGTGCAATAGCCTGACGTACAGCTTGGTCGGCCAATGGGTATTCCCTCATGTTGAAGCAAAGGTAGAACATGTGAAAACCAAGAGTCATAGTCATGTCAGCATTGGGGATGACCTTCGCCCTATCGATATCCTCAGGCTTGGTAAGGCCAGCCCACACAACACTTTCGCCGCGCTC
>DUWJ01000241.1 GCA_012842765.1 Bacillota bacterium
CGAGATATCTACCTACCATCCCCTCGGTGGTGATAGTGCTGCCCACCTTGTCAGAATTCGCGCGTTTAAAGTCCTCTGCCAGAAAGGCATTTTCTACTTTCCTTTCAGTTGCCTTGTCTATATTGATCCCGCTAGCATCCAGGAATTCTATGAGACTCGCGTTCCCGCCAGTTGGAGACACGCGCACATGCACTCCCCCACTAGCCCCAATAGCAGGAACCGCATATCTGGTAACAGCGGTTGAGCCTGAGCCTAAGTCGGCCACTGAGATGCCTGAGGAAAGGATCCCTGACGCCAATGCCCGCTTTATCATGTCGGACGCGGGATGAGCATCGCAGGACACCGCCACTACCCCGCTGGATAAACACGAGCCATAGGCAGCGCCTAGCCGGGCCGCAAAGTCCGGAGTGATCTCGATGTTAGCAAGTCCGGTCACACCAAGACGCCCAAACAGGCGCTTCGACCAGGAGGCTCCCCACACTAGGCTAGCGCTGATCTGTGCGCCGCCATCTAATGTCTTGTCAGGCCATATCTTCACGCCGGGGCGCACTTGTGCTCGTTCGCCCATGGAGCAGCCGGAACCTATAACCGCTCCTTCCTGTATTAGTACACCTGCTTTGGCGCTCACCCTGCTTCCAAGGATTGCGCCATGCACCTCCGCATTTTGTCCGACGAAACAACCTGTCCACAGTATCGATCTTCGGACAGATGCCCCTTCTGTTATGATACAAGACGGCCCAACAACCGAGTATTCCCCGACTGCCGCGCCAGCTTCGATCTTTGCTCCCGCTCCTATCACTACAGGCGGACGCAAGGCAGCGATGTTCCCTATCTCAGCGCCCTCGCTAACCCAGATTCCCTCATCGACGAGGTCTCCGGGGATCTTCACTCGGACCTTTCCTTCCAAGATATCCTGGGACGTCTTCCGATACTGATCCAAGTTGCCCACATCGCACCAGTATCCATCAGCTATGTAGCCATACATCGGATATCCTTCAGCAAGTAGAAGCGGAAAAAGATTCTTGCTGAAATCAAACTCGCAGGATGGGTCCACCCTCTGCATAATTTCAGGTTCCAGAACATAAATGCCGGTGTTTACAGTGTCGCTGAACACCTCGCCCCAGCTCGGTTTCTCAAGAAACCTGGTGATTCGCGCATCGCCGTCCACTATTACGACTCCATACTCCAATGGAGTTGCAACCCGTGTCAAAACGATGGTAACTGCCGCCCCCCTCTCTCGGTGAAAGGTAACCGCGGAAGTGAGATCGATGTCAGTGAGAGCATCGCCACTTATGACCAAAAAAGTATCGTCGAGAAAATCCCCAAGAGCTCTCACGCTTCCAGCAGTGCCTAGAGGGGTATTCTCTACTGAATAGGTCATTGTGCACCCCACAGACGACCCATCCCCAAAATGTTCCTGTATTGCCTCTGGCATGTAACAGAGGGTACATGCCAGATCTCGGAAATCATGGGCGACAAGTAGATCCACGACGTGCTCCATCATGGGCCTATTTACAACCGGAACCATCGGCTTGGGCATGCTGCACGTCAAAGGCCTCAACCTAGTTCCTTTTCCTCCTGCCATTATCACAGCTTTCACCTGACCATGGCCTCCTCCGCATGTCTGGCCTCTCTGAGCACTTCTTCATACACCCTGAGGGTACGATCAGCTATGGCGCGCCAGTCATAGATAGTCTGCACGTCTCTATAAGCCGTCTCTGCCATTTGCCTGGCAAGCTCGGGACTGTAAAGCACGTGCAAAATCGCATCGGCAAGCGAGTTCGCATTGCCGGCGTAACATTTCCATCCGTTTTCGCCGTGCCTGACTATTTCAGAAAGGCCACCGATATCAGACGAGACAAGAGGTGTTTTTGCTGCCATTGCCTCCAAAGCAGTTATCCCGAACGGCTCATACAAGCTCGGCACGACAGCAACCCTGGCAAGCCTGTACAACGCATTCCTTGCCTCATCTGAGACAAAACCCACCATTTTAACCTTGCCGCCCAACCCCATGTTGGCCGCAAGCTCGCGAAGATCGCCCTCACATGGACCCTGACCTGCAATGACCAACACAGCAGTAGGCTGGTAGCTCAGGATCTTCGGCATGGCCTCGATCAATACCTGAACGCCCTTCTCATTCACAA
The DNA here is from genome assembly GCA_012842765.1 of Bacillota bacterium. Classification (GTDB taxonomy): domain Bacteria; phylum Bacillota; class DTU025; order DTU025; family DTU025; genus UBA10085. Next base: position 2,145 of record DUWJ01000241.1, read on the forward strand.
GCCGCCCGACAAAGAGAATCACGCTGTCTTCTTCCGAAAGCCCATACATCCGCCGCGCAATATCGGCATCAGCATCCTGAAACTGCTCGGAATAAACACCGTTAGGAATGATTCGCAGTTTATCGGCGGGAATGCCGAATATGCCCGCAAGTTCAGCCTGCATATGGCGTGAACATGCAATGACTCGCCACGCTTCATAACAGAGGAACCATTCTATGTCGGATATCCGTCGTTGAGTGGCGTTATGAAGGCCGCCATTCCTTCCCCACTCGGTAGCATGAATCGTGGCTACGAGAGGCGTGGCATAGGCTCTTTTCATGCCGACACCGGCAAACGACGTCATCCAGTCGTGTGCGTGCACTATATCGAACGCGCCGCCCTCGGAAACAAGGCACGCAGCCCGGGCAAGCATTCCATAGGACAATTGCATTGCCCATGTTACAAAATCATCTGTGCAGGGACCTACGGGATCAACTCTGTGTACCCACACTCCGCGATCGCGGTCCATGGATTGCGCCCCTTCCGCACTGCACGTGATTACGTGAACCTCGGCGCAACGCGCCATAGCGCGAGCAAGCTCACATACATGGCGGGCCAGTCCCCCAATAACACGAGGCGGATACTCCCAGCTAAACATCAGTATACGCATAAAACACCCCTCTTTGAAGGACATAGATCGAGTAAGGTGGCGCCAGGTAGGCAACCCTTGGTCGCTTTGCTTCATTGAAGAGATGCAAGATGCCGACCTCGTATTTTGTGAGGCATCTCTAGCTCGAAGGGAATCTACCCCGCCAGGCTTTGGTGCTCTACTGAACAGGCCCGGCTCCCCCGTTCCTATCAGCATTAGGATCAATAACTACCACGGCCTCATCTGCCGCTATGCACCATGTCTTCCTGTCCTTGCATCCCTCTTTGTTTATGATTTGTAGCGTTCCGGATGATATAGGGCTCCCCTTGTTAAGTCTGTCCGCCCGAACCCTCAGGTTATCCCGCTTTCAGGCTTTTCCACTCAGCACAGGGTTGCCCACCTGACAGGCCAACTTCGGCTCGCAAAACATGTTCGGCGAACCACAAGACTGCGGTCTGAACTTCAAACCGCAGTCTTATAATTGGCTATGAAGGATGAATTATGCGCCGGAAACCTTGCGTCTTCGAAGGTAGACTATTACACCCGCCACCACTATTCCGGCACCTACGCCAATGGCAACCCACATCACAACTGTCCCGCCGACTCTGGCATAACCAGGCGTTATCTCCACCACAGAATCGCGCACTTCGGGAAAGAACTCGTGCTTGCCCGTGCCACTGACATAAGAACCTGCATTCTCGATCAAAGCCTTTCTGTCTGTAACCAAGACTGCAACCAGATCATATCTGCCTTTTGGCAAGGGCGCCCCAACTTCCAACGCTGACTTCTCCTGCCCTTTCCTTGCCTTCTTGAGCGTCGAGGAAAAAGCCACCATTGGCGTATCAGTAACATATCCGTCGACAAACTGACGAATCGCGCATGCCCTCGTATAGGTGGGAAGCCCGACAACTATCTCATTGTCTACTTCCTGAATCCAAAGGACCGCAGATGGAGAAGGCCATGCCTTGCTCCGCTGAAGTTCAAAGCCGAAATTCGCAGAAGCACCTGGCGCCATGGCGAATTTATACTCAAGATCGAGACGTCTGACAAAGCTGTCCAACGTGGAAGAGACCCGGGATAGGGGCACACCATCGTCGCGATCACCACCGACAGTGAGTCTCACGACAGTTCCGGTAACCACGTTCATCAGGCCAAAACTCTTCCCCTGCCTAAGAGAACTTGCCACTGCTCCATTGGGATCATAATAAACGAGGGAATCCTTACCGCCTATCCTAGTCCAATGCGCATCCGGGCATAAGCCATTCGATACAGCAAAGCTGATGCGACCACGCGATCTGACGGTGTAGTCGACTTCGAGAGCCCCTTCTTTTGCCGCCACCGATTTTTCAATTGCGGTGCCGCCATCCTTGAAAACAAACGTCGCGCTGGGAGAATCCTCACCTATCTCGACACCAAATTCGGCTGAAGAGAGATCAATCCCGACCGCAGCAGGACCTGAAATCGAATCAACCAGTGCTCTTTGACGGCCGCCGCCAGCCATGGATTCGTTAACAAATATCTCCCCAAGATACTGCTGTACCGCGCTTCCTACAAGCTCCTCGCCGTTCTCTAAATCATACCAATATAAAAGTTTTGCGCCTATGGGCGAGAGAACGAACATGTCTGTATCGGTGATCATGATAACCTCTTCTACACCATCGCGGTTGATGTCCTCTTGATAAGCTGAAACTGTGGGGTTTACGCATTGCCACGCGGCGAGAGCTGACACGTACGCGGCCCTGCCCATCTCCCAGTTGGCATCCCCGGAAACCGCCCCTGCAGAACCAGGGCGACCGAACCCGTACTGGGATGATATAAAGACCATCTTTGCATCGTCGAGCAGCCTTTGAGCCGAAGACGTGTCTTTCCCGGATGCTTCAGCTTTTCTGACAGCCGCTTCTACAGAATGAATTCTGGCTCTAATGTCAGAATAGAGAACGCGCAACGCCTCAAGATTACGAGAAGAATTGAACGCCGCCCAATCCGAAAATCCCTCATCCGACAGAGCCTTCTGAAATCCCCGGGGCACCCCATCTGCTATCTGAATCACGCTGCCTGGCGGAGGACCAGCTTCCACTCTTTCTCTCAATGTAGTCACCCTGATCCATTCCTCATCCGCCAAGGCTCTGAGAAGAAGCGAGAGCCCTTCCCATTCAGTCTTGTCCTCAGTCACCATGAGCTCCTTGGCGTACACCACCACCGCAGAGTCCTGCTTGTCCCCTTCATAAAGTTGCTGAAGATAGTCGATGACCGGCCGTGTGGATCCGGTGCGAATCGCATTGTCAACTAACCGACCGAAATCAGTATCTGCCTGAAAGAGCACTGCTTCCCTTCCGCCCCATGAGACGCGCATTGGAGCATTTGGAGGCAGCATTCCAAGTCCACTGGCTTCGACTATCGTATCCTCCAATATCGTATGGGTGTATCCGCCGATGGCCACAGGCACAATCACGTCCTGTCTCCACACTCCTTGAGGATTCCAAAACCCGGTGGGCTTTTCGCCCAGGAAGCTGCTTACAGCCTCAGACCCCAATGATACCGCAAGCTGAGCATCCCAGGGTTCCATGGATGCCAAGACTCCCTCGGAATATGTGGCGCCAAGCGGCTCTATGACTCCTCTGCCGATCCCATCACGCAACAGCTGGACTGCGCGACTACCTTCCCATGCCAACCCTGTCAGAAGCGTCCCGGATATTCCAACCGAAAACCTCATATCAGGATATGAAAGGAGGACGTCGAGCAACCTTTCACAGGTCGCAGATGCTTGGCCGGCGCTGTCAGGAGATACGTTCCCCATGAGTCCAAAAGCAAATACAACATCCAAGATCCGCTCTGTGTCATCCTCAGAGGGATCCTCCTCACTGAGCATGGCCTCAGCAGGCACATGCGGTTC
>DUWJ01000455.1 GCA_012842765.1 Bacillota bacterium
CATGTGTTCCAGGCGAATGCTTACACTGCTTCGGATCCCATTGCACCATATTGTCAATCGTGTCGGGTATCCCCAGCTCTCTTATGATTTGAACAAGCATGGAGCTTGCTCCAGCGCGATAGGCCTGTAGCAATGTCTTCGCCTCCCATTGCGACTATACACCTATCGCAACACGAGTACAAGTCAATTAGTGTTACTGGCTGTTTGGTAAACGTTCCGATAATTCACTCGATCTCCATCTGGGGTGACGAAGATCGGACAGAGGCAAGACTGTTCGCTTCTTCCGCACGGCCGCCCTGGTCAATCAACTCAACGAGGTTCAGAAGAGCGGAGAGATCAGCCGTTTCTTCAAGCAATTAGCCAAGACGGATCTTCTGATCTGTGACGAGTGGGGGTATGTGCCTCTGGACCAGGCAGGATCGAAGCTTCTGTTCCAGGTCATCTCAGACTGCTATGAGCAAAGGAGTGTGATCATAACCACAAACCTCGAGTTCAGCAAATGGGTAAACGTCTTCTATGATGAGCAGATGACCGCTGCCATGATTGACCGCTTGGTCCATCACAGCTACCTTCTGCTTTTCGATGGCCAGAGCTACCGGATCAAGAATTCACTGATGAGAGAGCGCTCTTAGAATTCCCTGGGGGATGCTGCAAAACCAGGCTGCACTCGATGAGCTGCTGCCATTCTCCAACACTCTGCCTGACACCTGCCGAGCGCCACGATAGCAATACGATCATATCTCAGCCCCCGCTTGATATCTAGGCGGGGGCCATTTGACGCCTTGGACAGGCTACAAGCTAACCCCATAGTCTACGGACGAACATATCCGCGTCTGGGGTCTGGGAAGTCGGGCAATGGCTATTTGACGCTTACGCAACTTCTATTTAATAATATTGTAGTATTTGTAAAACTCTCTGACCCTTTCATTCTTCAGCAGGGGTTCATGAACCTGTAGCATTTCTACATCTGAGCAATTGTTGCCTTCAATAATTAGCAACCCCTCATCCATTGGGACAACATCCCAGGCCACATATGGTAAATACGGGAAGGTAGCTGCAAGGCTTATTACGGCCTCCTTGATTCTTTGCCAGTTAGGAACTATAATTCCCTCTATTTCTATTCCTGTATCTGGATGTGTCTTGTGCCATTCCACAATTCCATCCCTAAACGAGACCGCTTTTGACAAAGTACCGGTATCAGCATTTATATGTGCGCTCACCCCCCCCGCAGACCAATTATCTACGGGTTTTGAAGCATCCGTTCCAATTCTCTGAATGCTCATGGCAATAAAAGGCTCATGTTCTTGCGGACACATCATAGTTAAAATCCTAATAGTATTTACACTTTCAGCAAACAAGTAATTGCCATAGTTGCCCTGCCTAACGAATTCGCACACAAGATATCCGTCAAGAGATTCTAGCAAACTTTTAAGACTGCTTAGATCGAGTTCCGTCTGATTACAAAAGACTTTTCCGTTTTCCATACAGATGAGCATGACGCCCCTACCGCCATCCGTCCCACTATTTGGTTTCAGTATAAGCGGCCGTGATTCATCCAGATAGTTAACAAGTGTGTTATAGTCGGCAACATTCCTTGTACTATCGACAGGCCAGATATCTCCTTTTTGTATCATGCCATAGATTTTGGCAGTTCTTATATGTTGCTCAACAATCTGACTAAAGACCAACTTGTTACTTAATACATACGAGGCCTGTCCGTTTATAAACCTCGTCTTGCGTCTTTCATATTCAGATAGATAATCATCCATGTTTTTGTTTTTCAGGTCGTATAGCACATATTGCCTGTTAGAGAACCCTCTTCTAAGCAGGCTTAATCGTTCTCCAATAGGAATGTTCTTTGTAGTTCTCGCATCTTCCGTTATTATGCTCAGTCTAGACCTTGTCATTCCATATCTTTCAGCAAGGCTATACTTCTTCATGGTGCTCATTTCTCATTATGTTAGATGATTGGTTTATATTCTTTAGGTAATTGTCCCTTAAGATACTCATTATGTATCTATCTCTATATTCCCCATGTGAAAACACATCAGCTTTTAAAAGCCCTTCAATTTCAAAGCCAACACTAATATTCAGGTTTATCATTCTCTCATTTTTAGGCCATACAAATGAATATACCCTGTTAAGGCCGAGTTCATGGAAGGCATAACTTAGTAGTACATGCCTGACTTCCTTGCCATAGCCTTTTCCCCAATACTCCATATCTCCTATCCCCATATAAGATTCGGCTTTAGAATTCTTAATATCAATATTCAATAATCCGCCATAACCAATAGGAACATCATCTTTTATCAGGCATACAATAAAATCTCTTCTACTGTTATCTAGTGCAACTTGATTTAACCAATGCCTCGTACCTATCTCGGAAATAGGGTAATCGAAATTCAATGTTTTTCTTACTTCAGGGTCATTGATCCAGTTTACTTTGTATGGTATATCTTTCTCTTCCATAAGTCTAAGGTATATTCGACTCCCTAGCAGCATCAACCTTCCTCCTTCCTGCTCTCTGAATATATATCATCTTTCTTGAACAGCACATTACACACGGTGTTGGCAATTATCTTTAAATCTAGAAGTAGGGATTGATTCTCAACATATTGTACGTCTAGTTGAATTCTTTGATCCCAATCGATTTTATTCCTGCCCTTTACCTGCGCATATCCCGTTATTCCTGGTAACACTGTGAATCGTAGCTTTTGTTCATCTGAGTAATCCTCATACCTGTATGGATGGCATGGCACGGGAGGGCGAGGACCTACGAGGCTCATGTCTCCCCAGAGCACATTAATAAGCTGCGGTAATTCATCTAGACTTGTTTTTCTTAATAATCTTCCTAGCTTCGTTATTCTTGGATCCATTTCATTTGTAAACAGACCAGAACCCATGTTAGGCGCCCCGTCTACCATCGTTCTGAATTTGTACATTGTAAAGACTTCACCATTGTATCCAAGCCTTTCTTGCTCAAAAAAGACTGGTCCTTTGGAATCCAGCTTTATTAGCAGTGAAACAATAAGAAAGAGCGGTGACAGAACTATCAATCCTAGTAAGGATATGATCACATCAAATAATCTCTTGATATACAAATACACTTTCATGTTCTACATCCTTTTGCATCCGGCGGATTTGCTAACCTTGTAGACTCCACGACTTCAGCAAGCCAAGTTATGCGAACTAAAGCTGTTGCTTGACTGACATGCATAGACGAATACGGCTATGCCCAAGAGTTCAAGCACCGTACATAGGTACATACCCCCACCCGTCATAGACCAGCACATCTGTTTTGGCCAATTGCTCGAACAATCGACCAGTCTCGTCTTGCATTTGCGCTTCACCAAGCCGGTTTCATCATCGTAGAAGACACTAGCATACCCAAGCATGGCAAGGGCTGTGTTATTCGTGGTATAGCCAGACAGTATTTCGACACCCTCGCCAGAGTAGGCAACTACCACGTAGTCATGGTTTGTGAAACCGACCCATCCGCCAATGCGCTGTAAAGCTGATCTGCCAAATCCTGAGTCGTAATGAACTGAACACGATAGCCCGAGTTGATGGCCTCGATACCTAGCGCTACTGCCAAATGAGTCTTCCCGACAC
>DUWJ01000242.1 GCA_012842765.1 Bacillota bacterium
CAAGCCTCTTGCAAATGGACTCTACCTCTGCTTTATGGTAACGGCAGACGGAGTCAAGTCCGATACTATGCGGCTTGTCATCAGCCGCTAATTGGGGGGTGACATCATGAGGAAGAAACTGAATAGTTGGTTGGTAATGGTCGCCCTGGCGGCGATGGCAGTTGTTGCGTTTACTCCGGCTTTCGCCGTGGCGTCAGAGGATCCTGTGGGCACGGCGGCTGTCTTCGATATCGGGATGGGCGCCAGAGCGCTGGGAATGGGTGGAGCGTTCGTGGCGGTTGCCGATGACGCCAATGCCATCTATTACAATCCCGCAGGACTGGCCAATGTGGAAGGACACAAGGTCACATCCTTGTATTCGACCCTCTATGGTGCCGGCAACTACATTGGCGCGGGATATGCCCAGAAGAACGTGGGAGTGGGCGTGATCGGCCTGATGTCGACGGTGACCGAGAAGGACGAGTACGGCAATCCCGGCAACGAATTCGGCTACCGGGAGGGCGCCTTAATGGGCGGATATGCTCGGAACTTCGGCATGTTCTCTTTTGGCGGATCACTCAAGCTATACTCCCAGACAATCCCCAACAATGAAGGGTTTGGCGTCACCGGAGACGTCGGTGCCCTCATCGAAATGCCATGGATGGAAGGGTTCAGACTGGGAGCGGTTGCGCGAAACGTGGGTGGAACCGCCAAATGGCAGAGCGGCTATACTGACCAGTTCGATCCGGAATATGTCATCGGCGCTTCTATGAAGCCCATTCCGAAGCTTGTGGTAGCTGCGGATTTTGACATCAGCAATGCAACTGGGCATGTGGGCGCTGAGTATAAGATCATGCCTCAATTTGCAGTGAGGGCAGGAGGCGTTTTCGCTGAAGACGGCGACATGAGATTCACGGCCGGGGCCGGCTTCTCAGTCCAGAACTTCCAAATCGACTACGCCTACCAGGGTCATACGGCGCTGCCCGATTCACACTGGCTTTCGTTGGGCATGTCGTTCTAGGTGATCTAGGCGGGGGGTCCTCTCACAACCGTGCAGGGGACCCCCTGTTTTTGTTGAATTAGGGATTTGGGGCTAGAAAGCCCACATTGCCTTCCCCGCAGATGAACTGCGGAGTTGATCCGGCAGTCTGTATTTGCGGGTGGCGTCAGAGGTGACGGAGATGAGAGCCTTCTGCTGCAGAAGACGCGGGCCGAGTGCGTGCCGCGCTTTCTCGCTAATCATTTTTGTGCTTGCGTCGGCAGTCTTGATCTCGTTTATGGCGAGCGAAGCACCTGCATATGCTGCGGAGAAACAGGAAGCGCCCCTTCAGATCGGGGGCGATGTTGAGTTCAAACTGAGGTCCGCTTGGGGCGATTCGGCTGCTCTTCTTGGAACTGGTTATACACCCGGGCGCTTCGACCTGATGCAGTTGCTCTCACTCAATGTGCGGGGTCAGGTGGCGCCAGGGCTGACAATCTCCGCCAACCTGGACAATCGAAAAGATGGCAACCTCCAGGTGATGGAGCTGAAGCTTGACGGAGACCCGTTAAAGGGTCGTTTCGGCGGCCTGTCTTTTAGGAGTCAGACCCCATATACTTCGTATTCCGCTCGTTTGCGCGGCCTTGAATTGAACGCGAAGTTTCCAGAGGTGGAAATGGGTGTCACGTTCGGGCGGGTGCAGGGAATTGCGGCAAAGAAGACATTCCAGGGCAATACTGCTCAGGAAGTGATAGTCTACGAGCCCGCGGCCACGTATGGACCGTCGCCGTCTGCCAGCGGGTTTTCGGCTTCCATTGACGGCATGGAATACTATCTGTTGTCAAGCTCATATGACCCGGATTTCATGGGATGCTGGATTCGGTATGATGACGAAGACGAACTCGGGGAAGGCAGGACTCTGGAAGAGACCTTGAACCTGTGGGACTTGGGTTACTTGTATCTTGAGGATCCGGAAGCACGTGGAGGGATATCTGCCGGTGGCAAGGTGCCACTTGCGCG
>DUWJ01000029.1 GCA_012842765.1 Bacillota bacterium
AAATTCGTGTACACGTGCTGCACATCATCGTGCTCATCGAGGGCGTCAACGAGACGCATTGCCGGGCCAGCCTCTTTGGTTCCAAGAACCATAACATTTTGCGGAACTCGAATTATCCGAGCACCAGAGTATTCGACTCCAGCACTCTCCATGGCCTTCCGCACCGCGTCAAGATCCTCGGGCGAGGTGATGATTTCATAGTAATCGTCGTACGCCTTGAGATCCTCAGCTCCCGCATCAAGCGCGATCATCATCATCTCGTCTTCGTCACCAGCAAAACTTTCCGTATCCACAGTTATCGAGCCTTTCCTGTCGAACATCCAGTTCACGCATCCTGTTTCCCCAAGATTGCCGCCGTGACGCGAAAAGATGTGACGAACATCGGATGCGGTGCGATTCCTGTTGTCAGTCATAGCCTCTACCACGAGAGCAACTCCACCCGGCCCATATCCTTCATACACGATCTCCTCATAGCTCTCGCCATCTCCATCGCCCGCCGCCCTCTTAATGGCCCGCTGAATTGTATCATTGGGCATGTTAACCGCTCGCGCAGCCTGAATGGCCATCTTGAGCCTGAAGTTTGCCTCTGGATCAGGCCCACCTTGTTTAACGGCGACATGCAGTTCGCGCGATGCCTTAGTGAAAGCAGCACCCCGCTGAGCGTCAGCCTTAGCCTTTTTATGCTTAATGTTAGCCCATTTCGAATGTCCTGACATCATGCGTACCCCCTTCCACAGGAACTCCAATGACTTTGCCGCGTACATTCTAACACAGCCCTAGCTCGTTGGAAAGGATTCGGCATCAGAGCATAGGAAGAAGAGACATGCCGCCCTCATCTACGACTGCTCGAGCTGTCGTCTTCTCCGTTTGCCACTCTTCCATTCCCAGACAGCACATCCGGATCACCGGTCCCAGCAGCGTCGCCAATCCGTCCAATCTCCACAGAATCCTCAGATCTTCCATCCTCTTTCCCATACAGTTCTGCGAACCTGAACGGTGAAACGTGGAGAGCTGTCCTTATCTTCCCGGCGAGCCCGACATATAGCAAGACAACCACGAGCAAAGTAAGGTAGAAATTCATCAGCTCGGTCATGAGAAGAAAATCATACAAACCATGAAGCACCGACGCGGTCATCAATCCTCTGGCTACGAGCGGTCCTTCCATGGACTTCGGAGCGAACTTGGCAATACCCATTTGAAAGCCGACGATCCCGGAAAAGGATGCGTGCACCAAGGATGTAAGCGCACCTCTGACTATCCCAACTGGAAGGCCATAGGATGCCGCGTAGAGAACATTCTCAAAGGCGGCAAATCCGAGCCCGGCCGAGACCGCGTAGACTATGCCATCCATTGGTTCGTTGAACTCGGCAAGATCGTACACTGTTCTCCGAACGGCCAAATACTTGAAGAACTCCTCGACCAAGCCTATTCCGAAAACAGACGCGAGCAAAAGAACAGGCAAACTCGGAGGATTGGTAAGCACGCCTCGTAGAGGCGCTTCCACAAGACCTGCCGGGATTATCATTACCGCCCCTGCAAGAAATGCCTTTGCGACCAAACGTGCTGGCTCTTTGTCGTATATGTCTTTCCGATGGAAGTAGATAACCCATAGGATACCGGGAATCAGCGATATCGCAAGAAGCTTTAGAAGTTCAGCCATGGTCCAAATCCCATCCTTCATCGGTTCGGTTAAGTACCAGTATTTCCGGACAAACGGCAGTCGTCGACTGTATATAGACTCCTATCCCGGAAATAATTCTATCATAAGCCTTGACAACACCAAAACGAGGAGTATATCATATCTTTGTTAGCACTCACATCCGTTGAGTGCTAAGAGCAACGCCGTGAAGGAGGTAAACGTCGATGGTAAAACCTTGTGCTGACAGAGTGCTTGTAAAGCCTCATACGGAAGAAGAGAAGACTCCGGGCGGAATTGTTCTTCCGGATACCGCTAAAGAGCGCCCTCAGTGGGGCGAAGTGAAGGCTGTTGGGCCCGGCAGATGGGATGAAGAAGGCAAGCGCCGCATCCCACTGGAGGTAAACGTTGGGGACACGGTCATATTCGCCAAATACGGCGGCACTGAAATCAAGATTGACGGCGAAGAATACTTGATTCTCCGCGAGTCCGATATTCTCGCGGTCAAGTAGAACCTACTGCCCCACGAAGACCAACATGCAAATCATTCATGCGTATGAAGGAGGCAAACGAAAATGGCTGCTAAGCAGTTAGCATATGCAGAAGAAGCGCGTACTAGCCTGAAAAACGGTGTCGACGCAGTTGCATCTGCAGTCAAGGTCACATTGGGTCCTAAAGGACGCAACGTCGTGCTTGAGCGGAAGTATGGATCACCAGTCATCACTAAGGACGGCGTGACGGTGGCCAAAGAAATCGAGCTAGAGGATCCGTATGAAAACATGGGAGCCCAGCTCGTCAAGGAAGTTGCATCGAAAACGAACGACGTCGCAGGCGACGGCACCACAACCGCCACTGTCCTTGCCCAAATAATTGTGAACGAGGGGCTGCGCAACGTAACTGCTGGCGCGAACCCGATGTTCCTGAAGCGCGGTATAGACAAGGCCGTAGAACTCGTCGTAGACGAGCTACATAAACTCGCCATCCCCGTGGACGGCAAGGAAGACATTGCCCACGTAGCCTCGATTTCCGGGAATGACGAGGCCGTCGGCGAATGGATCGCTGAAGCCATGGACAAAGTCGGCAAGGACGGAGTAATCACCGTCGAGGAGTCCAAGGGCATCGAGACCACTGTCGAACAGGTCGAAGGCATGGAATTCGATAAGGGATACATATCCCCCTACTTCGTCACTAGCACGGAGTCGATGGAGGCCATTCTCGAAGATCCATATATTCTGCTTTACGAGAAGAAGATCAGTAATGTTCAAGAGCTCCTCCCATTGCTGGAGAAGATCGCCCGTGCTGGCAGACCGCTTTTGATCGTTGCCGAAGATATAGAAGGCGAAGCCCTTGCAACTCTCGTCGTCAACAAGCTCCGCGGAATCCTAAACGTTGTCGCTGTTAAGGCGCCAGGGTTTGGCGACAGGCGCAACGCAATGATGGAAGACATAGCTGTGCTTACAGGCGGAGAATTCATCTCAGAGGCAACGGGTGCAAAGCTTGAAAACGTCGACCTGAAGCAGCTCGGCCAGGCCAAGACGGTCAAGGTCAACAAGGAAAAGACGACCATCATCGAGGGCCGTGGAGAGAAGGCCAAGATCGAGGCGCGTGTCGACCAGATTCGCCGCGAAATCGACGATTCCGATTCCGACTACGACCGTGAGAAGCTCCAGGAGCGCCTCGCAAAGCTCGCTGGCGGCGTGGCTATTATTAAAGTTGGCGCCTCAACAGAGACCGAGCTTAAGGAGAAGAAGCATAGAATAGAAGATGCTCTTTCGGCAACAAGGGCGGCCGTTGAGGAAGGACTAGTTGCAGGCGGCGGCGCCACCTACATCAACATGATTTCCAAACTCGATCAGATAGAAGCAGAAGGCGATGAGAAGACCGGAGTCAATATCGTCAAGCGCGCTCTCGAGGAACCGTTGCGCACCATCGCCAACAATGCCGGCCTTGAGGGCTCTGTTGTAGTCGAGAGAGTGAAATCAGAGAACAAGCCCGGGTTCGGCTTGAACGCTCTGACTGGGGAATACTGCGATCTAATCAAGGCAGGAATAGTCGACCCCGTGAAGGTCAGCAGGTCAGCCCTGCAGAACGCAGCCTCCATTGCATCGATGATGCTCACCACCGAGGCTGTCATCGCCGAGATTCCCACGGAAGAGCCGCCGATGCCGTATCCTCCGGGAGGAATGGACTACTAGACGTTCGCCAATACTAAAACAAGCGCGGGCATTCCCTGCAATACCGGGATAGCCCGCGTCCTCTTTTCATTCACGCCCTTTTCTTCCTGTGGTATCATATAAGCATTCCATAGGCATGGAACCCAGATTTCTGCCCATCTGCAAGTATATTGCCGATTACATAGAGCATGGCCCCTTTGGCGCCATTCATTTCGCTGAATTGAGCCGCTGGACTTCGCCATGTTCATCTCTTGCGGCCCCAACCTTGCTGGGGTTGAAGCGTAACAGGTGGGCCTCTGTGGAAGGAGAAACTACGGACGGAAATGTACAAAAAAATGGCTCCCCGAGCAGGATTCGAACCTGCGACCCACCGGTTAACAGCCGGTTGCTCTACCGCTGAGCTATCGAGGAACGTTATGAATTTATAATAGCAGCCCAACGAAGTGTAGTCAAGAGGCAAAACTAGTTACGGAGGTACTGCATTGAACAAGTCTCAAGTTTCCATCACAAGATGCAAGGACTATGAGCGAGAGCACGTAAAAGAAGCCCTCAGTGAAGCGCTCTCGCCTCTCGGCGGCATGGGCACGTTTATCGAGCCCGGCAGCAGAGTTTTGATTAAGCCCAACCTTATTGCCGGGACGCCTCCAGAGCGCGGAGCTACTACACACCCAGAGGTTCTCAGGGCGGTAATAGAGGAAGTGAGATCGGTCGGCGGCAAACCAATAGTCGGCGAGAGCCCCGGGTTCGAGAGCTTCCATGTGGCCGCCAGCAAGTCCGGACTCCTAGAAGTGCTTGAAGAAATGGGTGTAGATGCGGCTCCGTTCGAAACATCAAGGAATGTGCCGCTCAGCCCCGGCCACATAGTAACATCCCTGCCCATAGCCGAGCCGGTAGTTGACGCCGACGCAGTAATCAGTCTTCCAAAGCTGAAATCCCACGGGCTCGTCATGTATACAGGGTGCGTAAAGAACATGTTCGGAGTAATATGCGGATCCCAGAAGGGCAAGTATCATCTGAGGTTTCAAGATCGAGAGCTGTTTTCGACACTTCTCGCCGAAATTTACGCCACAGCCAAACCGACGCTTTCAATACTCGACGGTATAATCGGCATGGACGGGAACGGCCCGCGAAACGGAGACCCGTTCGATCTCGGGATTATCATGGCAGGATCGGACGGGGTAGCCATAGACGCTGTTGCGTGCTCAATTGTCGGCATCAACCCCGTCGAATCGCCGCCGCTTCGCATCGCTTCAGAGAAGGGCTACGGAACCATAGATCTGGGCAACATCGATATTTACGGCCCGTCCATTGAAGAACTGCAAGTGCAAGGGTTTCGGGTTCCCAAGGCCGCCCGTCCTTCCATGCGGCAAAGGCTGATGTCGGGCGAAACAGGCCGGGTACTACGGAACTGGTTTACGACTCGGCCCTCAGTAGTTCGCAATTCGTGCCGTGGATGCAGAGTCTGCGCCAGGGCATGCCCAGCTGACGCCATTGAGATACGCGATGGTGTAGCACACATGGATTACGACAAGTGCATCCGGTGTTACTGCTGTCAGGAGCTATGCGAGTATGGAGCCATTACTCTCAAGACCCCTCCCCTCGCCCGCATTTTTCGATAGAAGCAGTTTACATGAAATCCGGTATATGCTAACATGTATTCAGTTCTTAACATAGGCTTTGCGGAGAGGTAACATATACATGTTCAGTAAGCTGGCATTCTAGCTTAAGCGAATACGCTCAATGCACGCAGCGCCATGGCGGCCTGCGGCGTTTGAGCATTTGTGGGAATGCTGGCAACCTCGCAAAAATAGCAGATTGGATGGCTACACCCGAAGGCTTGCAGCATCGGTGTAGCCATTTTGTTTCCGCAAAGCCCTATGCTCGTGAGAGTGCCCAGTCCCACTTGCCATGGACTTCATGGGTTTGGGAGTGGATACTATGGTTGTTTTAAAGGCAACCCGCCTTTCAAAAACCTACGGAATAGAGACAATATTCAAGAACGCCTCGTTTGACATCTCTTTAGGTGAGCGTGTAGCTTTATTCGGCCCAAACGGATCAGGCAAGAGCACGTTGCTTCGCTTGATAACAGGAGATGAGGAGCCCGATGACGGGCAGGTGTGGACCGACCCCAAAATGCGTGTGGGATATGTTCCCCAAAAGCTAGAGTTTCCAGAGTCGGCAACCCCTCTCTTCCTATGCCAAGTTGCGAGTTTGGGGCTACCTGATGTTGGAAATGCCGAAGAGGCTCTGTCACGATTTGGAATTTCAAAGAAGATGCGGATGCGGCGCGTAGGAACCTTGAGCGCAGGAGAACGGACTCGTCTGGGACTGGCTTGCGCTTGGGTAATCCGTCCCGATATCCTGCTACTGGATGAGCCCACTTGTCACCTGGATATCGAAGGGATGGAACTGTTGACCGATCTCTTACTGTCGCACAAGGGCGCTGCTCTGATAGTCTCTCACGACCGCCGTTTCCTAGATGACGTAGCAATGCGCGTCCTGGAGCTAGCGCCAGATGGAATTCGTTCATTCACAGGCAATTACAGTGCATACCGAATGCAAAAAGAAGCTGAGCTTGATGCCCAAATGAAAGCGCACATCCATTACAAGCGTGAAGAACGACGCTTAGAGGCCAGGATATCTCAGCAGATGGAATGGTTCCGATCGGCCCATCGAAGTGCCGGACAGAACGATTTTCTGAGAGCCAAGGCCAAAAAGGGCGCACGGAGGGCAAAAGCGACTGCAAAACGCCTGGAGAGGCTGCGCAAGGAGAAGGTTCCAAAACCTAAGGCATCTGAATCTCCGCTGATGCAGACAACGCCGGCCGACAAGACCGGCGTTCGCATGATACTCATGGAAGGGGCAGCTAGAGCTTTTGGCTCGACTCCGCTCTTCGAAGATCTGGATCTAGCCGTTAGCCGGGGGGATCATCTGGGAATCATCGGACCTAATGGGTGTGGCAAGACAACGCTGCTTCGCACCATGCTCGGATCGGAATCTCTCACTGCAGGCACTGTATGGAGGAGCCCCTCATGCCGTTTTTTCTACATGGATCAACACTACGAGACTCTTGACCCGAACCTTACTGTGCTGGAAGCGATAATGGAGGCACAGTCTCGGGGCAGCGCTCCTGGCAATGACAGAGGAAAGCAGATACAAGCAGCCCGCGATCTATTGGCATCCCTGCTCTTTCGAGGGGCAGACGTTCACAAACGTATATCGGTATTGAGCTGGGGTGAACGCGCTCGTGTATCAATCGCTAGAATGCTTATATCCAATTATGACCTAATCGCCCTCGACGAACCTACCAATAATCTTGACGTGCAATCCCGAGAGGCAATCGAGTCATGCCTGGCAGAGTGGAAAGGAACGCTGGTCGTCGTCTCTCACGACAGGCGCTTTCTTGAACACACATGCAACATGATAGCAGCCTTCAATTCAGGCCAGGTAAGTGTCTTTCCCGGAACATACGGCGAATGGGAGGAACACAGGAAGCTTGAGGCTGCACAAGCCATTGGCCCAGCCCAAAAGCAGGGCCACACCGTGCTTGAGCTCGAGCACAGGCTCGCGCTGCTTTCTGCAAAGCTATCGGAGAAATTCCAGTCAGATGAGGAAAAGGTAGCCATAGAGGAAGAGTTTCTGGCAACAGCCCGAACACTCAATAGGCTGCGACAGAAATAGACTCCTTGCATAGAACAGGAAGACCCGGCCCGCTCATGTGCAACCTTGAAGCTAGGGCCGGGTTCCTATGCTCGGCGTCAGCCGCCTGCCCCTCCCGATCCATCATATGTCCCTTGCTGCGCTGAGACGATGATGTTTCTGACAGAAAGAACATCCTCAATCATCTCGAACGAGGGCGGGTCCACTCGCCTCCAGTTCTGGTAATGGTGGCCGTTCAT
>DUWJ01000243.1 GCA_012842765.1 Bacillota bacterium
CGATATTATCAAATTCGACCCCACAAGGACGAATGTTGCAGCAAGGCCCATACCTATTCCGTTTGACACTGCAAGGGAGACCGCTATCGTAGGACACATTCCTAACAGAAGTTTGAATATTGGGTTCTCCTTGTATATTCCGTTGGTGAAGGCCTTAAGAGGACTCATCTGCCAACACCTCCAGCTATGCCGAGGGCATTTACAAGATCACGGACCAGATTGACGCCGTTCACCATTCCCCTCGACGAAATAGTCGCTCCCGATATGGCGGAGATCTCGCCGCCGTCCTTGTCGACAGCAAGCGGATGAGAGCCGCCTCTGCCTATAAACTCAGATATGAACTCAGGCTTGGCGATATTCGCGCCAAGTCCCGGAGTCTCACTATGCCCAAGAACTTGCAGTCCTGTGACGGTGAGGTCCGGATCCATGCCCACGAGAAGGCTGATCTTGCCTCCGTATCCAGGCGACTGCACTTTGGCTACTATTCCAACAAGGCTGCCGTCGTGAGCTCCCTCGTATACCTCGTCAACGTCAACGAACTTCGGGTCAGCCTTGATAGACGCAAGCTCGTCATCACTGAGCTTCTCAAAGCTCTCGGCAGCGGGAAGCACGACGCGCATTGCGTCCGCAACCTCTTGCGCCTTTCGTTCATCAATTATCTCACTGGTCACACCATGCACGTAGGCGAGAAGCCCGCCAGAAACCGCACATATGACCATCAACACAAGTCCCAGCTTGAGCACGTCACGCACGGCTGGTCACCTCCCCAAACCGCTTAGGGCGAGTGAGCCTGTCGATCAGGGGCACTGCCGCATTCATGAGCAGGATCGAATAACAGACACCCTCAGGATACCCGCCGAACATCCTTATCAACGCCGTCAGGATCCCGCATCCGATACCGAAGATTATCTGGCCCTTTGGATTCATCGGAGATGTAACGTAGTCAGTGGCCATGAAGAACGCTCCAAGGATCAGCCCGCCTGATAGCACGTGGAAGAGCGGGTCTTGACCGTATAGGCCCGTGATTACGGCTACTGTCAATATATAGGAAAGAGGTATTCTCAGGGATATGCGCCCTCTACAGAGAAGATAAACCGCGCCAATAAGCAGCGCCAGCGCAGATGTTTCGCCCAATGATCCCGCTACGTTGCCCACAAATAGCGATTGATAGAACTTCGACATCGAAGCTCCGCCTATTTCCCCCATTTTCCACAGTGTGAGCGGGGTTGCGGTGCTCATGGCGTCAAAGCCCCTCACAGCCCAGATGGCGCCTTCTGCAGATGCAGGCCAGAGATAACCACTAGTGGTCAAAGCTGGCCAAGCGGCAATCGCGAAGGCACGGCCTGCAAGAGCCGGGTTGAATACATTATGGCCTAGCCCTCCAAAAAGCAGCTTAACGACGCCTATGGCGAAGAATCCTGCAATGACCGGTATCCAAACAGGCACGTGCGGCGGAAGAACCATCGCGATCAAGAGGCCTGTTACAGCAGCGCTCCAGTCCCCTATCGTCACCGGCTTTTTTGCGATCTTCTCAAAGATGTATTCGGCCCCCACCGCTCCAGCAACACTGCAGACCATAGATACGGCTGCTTGCGCACCAAAGAAGTAGACTGCAGAGATCGCTGCCGGCAACAAAGCAATCACCACGTCACGCATTATTGCAGGCGTGCTATCCCCGGATCTTATGTGCGGCGCCGGCGTCACTATGAGCTTAGTGTTTCCCATCACTTACTCCCCCGTTCCTTAGCGGCCCGACGCCGAGCCGAGATCTCGAACTTGGCTCGCTTGATCGCCTGCACCAAGTTGCGCCGGGATGGGCATACATAAGTGCACACACCACATTCGATGCAATCCATAGCATGGTAAGCCTCTGCTTCGTCCCACAGGCCCGCATTGCTCCATTGGTGAAGGAACACCGGCTCCAAACGCATGGGACATGCGTCGACGCATTGGCCGCATTTGATACATGGCATTTCCTTTAGGTCTTCCGACTCTTCCCTGCTCATGACCAAGATGCCCGATGTGCCCTTGCCGATGGGAACATCAACCGACGACACTGCCATGCCCATCATTGGGCCTCCAAAAACGATCTTTCCAGGTTGGCCAACAAAACCGCCGCATTCCTCTATAAGGTCGCTGGCAGAAGTCCCTATCTTGGCAACCAAATTCGCAGGCTTGGCCACAGCGGATCCGGTCACAGTCACGATTCTCTCAATCAGTGGGAGTCCACGATCGAAGCGATTCGACACCGCCGCACAAGTGCCAACATTGCTGACAACTACTCCCACAGTAAACGGTAGGCCTCCAGGTGGGACCTCCCGACCTAACACCGACTTTATGAGGTGCTTTTCAGACCCTTGAGGATATCTAGTCTTTACAGCCACGACTTCTACGCCTGCAGCGCTTGAAGCAGCGTCCCCCATGGCGCGAATCGCATCAGGCTTGTTGTCTTCTATTCCTATGAGCGTCCTAGAAACACCGATGGCACGCATCATGATCTGTGCTCCCCTGATAATGTCGCGCGGACGCTCCACCATCAGCCTGTGGTCGGCTGTGAGGCATGGTTCACACTCAGCGCCGTTCAAAAGCAGAGTATCCACATTAGCCCCCGGAGGCAGCGAAAGCTTAATATGGGTTGGAAACTCCGCCCCTCCCATTCCGACTATGCCAGCATCCCGAATTATCCTGATAATCTCTTCAGGAGACCGGGAAAAGACATTGTCGACAGGCACACACGATTCGTCCAATGCATCCTCTCCGTCAGGTTCAATAAATATGGCCTGGTCCTCGACGCCGCTAGCGGTTCGCACCAGGCCGATGGAGACAACCTTGCCTGAGACGGGAGAATGCGCTGGTACCCCCCATTTCTCATCAGTATCGGCAACCTTCTGCCCCATGCGAACGTAATCTCCTTTGGCGACCGTAGGCGTTAAGGGACAGTTGGAGCCCTGATGAAGCGCTATTGCTACTTGAGACGGCCGCCTGGCAACAACAGTGCGCAATGTGGCCGTTCTCTCTTTGTTCTCCGGAGGATGGACTCCCCCTCGGAACGATCCCTTGGGCATGCACCTCACTCCTTTTGCTTCTACAAACCTGCCTATGGACTTGGAACTTCACAGCACAAAAAGCCTCACGTGAGGCATAAAATAACAAAGCCTGTCCGGTGAATAGACCGGCTTTACGCACCCCAACAGCACTTTAGCCACGGTGCCTAAAACCGGTCTAATTGTACACCACGAAACAAGCTTGTGCAAGAAAACCGAACTCTTCAGGATTTCTTCGGAGTATAATGCGTATGCAGCAGCTCATGGCTGCGCTCCGAGAGTGGCCAGTCCAGGAATTCCTGATATAGGGCGAGCACCGCAGGATTCTTGTGAGACTCCCTCAAGGGCATCTCCCTGTCAACCTCGTATAGAGCTTGGCCTCTCTCAGCCCGGCTCGACATCACAGTTCCGATCGGCTGCCCGCCGCCTCCGACGCACCCACCCGGGCAGCACATTATCTCCACAAACTGCCACGGAGCTTCACCCGTCCTGATCGTCTCCATTACCTTTCTCGCATTGCCGAGCCCGTGAGCGATCGCAACCCTCACGGTGGCGCCTTCAAGGTCAACCTCAGCCTCCTTGATACCCTCAAGGCCCCTTACATCATGGAATTCCAGACCATCTTCGGAAAGCTCTCGCCCAGTCACCACGGCATACACCGTGCGCAGCGCTGCTTCCATAACCCCGCCAGTGGCGCCGAATATGGCCCCGGCACCTGTGGAAATCCCCATAGGGGCATCATACTCCTCTTCAGGCAGGGAATCGAAATCTATGCCGATCTCCCTGATCATCCTGCCCAGTTCCCGAGTGGTAAGGACCGCGTCTACATCTTGAAACCCGCTCGATCTCATCTCCGGCCTCTGGCATTCATACTTTTTCGCAGTGCAAGGCATTATCGACACGACGAAGATTCGAGCAGGGTCGATGTCAGCACGCTCGGCATAGTATGTCTTGGCCACGGCCCCAAACATCTGCTGTGGGGATTTGCACGTGGACACGTGCGGAAGCAGGTCAGGGTAGAAACGTTCAACAAAGTTGATCCAGCCAGGGCTGCACGAAGTCAAAAGCGGCAACGGAGCATTGCCCTTCTGTATTCGATCCAGGAGCTCATGCCCTTCTTCCATGATTGTGAGGTCAGCAGCAAAGTCAGTATCAAATACCCTGTCAAAACCGATCTTCCTGAGGGCAGCCACCAACTTGCCAGTGACTATAGAGCCAGCAGGCAGTCCGAGTTCCTCCCCCAAAGAAGCCCTGATTGCAGGAGCAGTTTGGACCACGACGTGCATATTGGGGTCAGCCAACGCATCCCAGACCCTTCCCGTATCGTCCCGTTCCACTATGGCCCCGGTAGGGCAGGCCAAGGTACACTGTCCGCAAAGCACGCAGACAACAGAATCGAGATCATCACCGAAAGCGGGCAGCACCACCGAGTCAAATCCGCGGTTGACAGTGGACAACACGGCCACGCCCTGAATCTTCTCACAAGCTTCGATGCACCTTCTGCAGTTAATGCACTTATCGGCATCTCGCACCAGCGAAGGAGTAGATTCGTCTCTGGGGATCTTCCTTGAAACACGCTCGAACCTTATCTCCCTTATCCCAAAATCGGCCGCAAGCTGTTGCAGCTCACATTTGAGGTTCCGCTGGCATGAAAGGCAGTCGTCAGGATGGTGCGCAAGCAGCAATTCGATGGCCATGCGTCTGGCATTTCTGACCCGGGGCGTATTGGTGCGCACTGTCATACCCTGGCTTACAGGGTACGAGCAGGCTGGCTGTAGCGTGTTCTGGCCCTCTATCTCCACCACGCAGACGCGGCAGACCGACGGGCTTCCCAGGTCTTCATGCCAACAGAGCGTTGGGATCTTGATTCCCACAGTGCGCGCGGCCTCGAGGATTGTCATCTCAGGCGACGCGCAGACAGACTTGCCATCGATGGTCAAAGTAATGTCAGACATTTCCCCGTCAAGCCTCCTCTCACCTGATCCCGTTGCCCGCCTG
This sequence comes from Bacillota bacterium, assembly GCA_012842765.1. Taxonomy (GTDB): domain Bacteria; phylum Bacillota; class DTU025; order DTU025; family DTU025; genus UBA10085. The sequence goes on from DUWJ01000243.1 coordinate 5,043, forward strand.
GAGCGTCTCGTATGCCGACTCGTCTGCGTTTGCAGGATTTGGCCTGCATACGCCCGCAGGGCAACGCCCCTCAAGGTGAGCTTCGATCTCATCCGCATAGTGATCCATGATAGTAAAGAGCGGAACTGCAACCGACTGGCCCAACGCGCAAAGGGAAGAGGCTTGCATTACCCCTGCAAGCTCCCTTGCCAGCTTTAGATCCTTTTCAGTTGCGGCCAGCTCCCGCGTCTTGCGGAAGATGTCATGCAGTCGTCGTGTGCCCTCTCTGCAAGGCGTGCATTGCCCGCACGACTCATGCTCAAAAAAGCGCAACAACGCGCAGGCTATGTCCACCACGCAATGGCTGTCGTCGATTATCAGGAGCGCACCGGAGCCGAGAGCGGACCCTGTCTCCTGGAGACTCTCGTAATCCATAGGGATGTCAAGGTGCGTCTCTGACAGACAGCCCCCTGCTGTTCCGCCAGTCTGAGCCATCTTGAAACGACGTCCCCCAGGGATTCCGCCACCCACCCCGTATATGACCTCACGGAGCGTAATACCCATGGGGACTTCTATCAGTCCCTTGTTGTTAACATCTCCTGTAAGGGTGTATACCTTTGTGCCGGGGCTAGTAGGGGTTCCGAATTGTCTGAACCAATCGGCCCCGTTGCGAACTATAGGCGGGACGTTGGCTATGGTCTCTACATTGTTGACTACGGTCGGCTTGCCCCACAGACCACAGGTTCCCGGATAAGGAGGCTTCTGCCTAGGTTCACCCCGCTTGCCCTCCATCGACTCGATCAGCGCAGTCTCCTCGCCACACACGTACGCCCCGGCGCCCTTCTTCACTTCAATATCGAAACTGAAGCCGGAGCCGAATAGGTCATGACCTAAGAGCCCATACCTGCGCGCCTCCGCGATCGCGCGCTCTATGCGCTCTATGGAGAGATAGTATTCGCCTCTGATGTATATGTACCCCATGGTAGCGCCAACTGAGTACCCCAAGATGATCATGCCTTCGATCACCTTGTGCGGGTCACCCTCGAGTATGAGGCGGTCCTTGAATGTTCCGGGCTCTCCTTCATCGGCATTACATATTATGTATTTCTGATCAGCCTCCACCCGCGCAGTGAATCCCAGTTTCACGCCGGTGGGGAAAGCCGCGCCTCCACGGCCGCGAAGGCCTGAAGCCTTTATAGCGCTAATGACTTCATCAGGCGACATAGATGTAAGAGCCATACCCGCGCCCAGATACCCATCACGGGCGATATACTCCTCGATGCTGTCTGGGTCGATCAGCCCCACATTCTCAAGGACTATCCTTTCTTGGATCCCAAAGTAGTCGGGGCGCTTGTGATCAGCCTGCGATACCGAAGGAAGACGCTCTGTGTATTCAAGACGCCTGACAGGCCTCCCCTTCATCAGATGTTCGCCTACGATCTCACTTACATCATCCACGCTGACGCGGGAATATACGGTTCCTTCCGGGTACACGACAACGATCGGCCCAAGGTCGCACGGACCTAAGCAGCCCGTCTCAACAATACGGACCTCGCGCTCAAGACCATGCTCCTTGACCGATCGTTCGATTTCACCACGCACCGCCCGGCAACCAGCGGCGACACACGGGAATCCGCCGCACACCAGGACATGCGCTCGGTAGAACTCCATGTGGATCCCCCCCAAGCTTCGTTCGGAAAACCGGGACCTAACGATAACGGCGCAGAACTGCAGGCAGATCTTCCGAGACAAGATTACCGTAGACTGTGTCGTCAATCATGATGGCAGGTGCAACACCACATACACCCAAACAGGACGACGTCTCCACAGTAAATATCCCGTCAGATGTAGTGCCCCCCATCTCCACTCCGAGTTCGTTCAAGAGCGAATTGATTATCTCAGCAGCCCCCGCTACGTGGCACGGAGCCGACTCGCAGATCCTGATTATGTGGCGTCCCCTAGGACTTGTAGAGAACATTGAGTAAAATGTAGCTACTCCATAAACTCGGCTTTCGGGCACGTCGAGGGTGCGCGCTACTACACGCAAAGCCTCGCGTGGAAGGTAATTTCGGAGCGATTGAACATCATGAAGAGCTTGTACTAGGTCTTCCGGTCGTTCCTTGTAGACAGATACAACCCTCTGCACTTCGGTTAAGAAGACGTCGTCGCACTCACAAACAACACCAGACCCTTCCGGGCCAACAGGACCGCGCATTTTGAGCATGCTCGGACCCCTCCCCTTCTGTCCTTACTAACATCGGGCGTTTCAAGATTGTGCTGTTTTTCACAAAGTTCCGCAACTAAATACCTCGTGAGGCTCTCCCTATCGGCACCCATCGCTAAAGCCCTTGCCTATTTGGAGGATATCACGAGGTCGCCTACGACCTGCCCATTCACTACATGACTGGCGATAATCTGGCGAGCCTTCTCCGGCGTAACACGCCCGTATGTCACCTTTGGCTCACCTTGCCTGATTACATCCACGATCGGCTCGTATTCACACATCCCGATGCAACCCGTCTGCGTCACTGCCACATGCCGAAGGTTGCGCGTGTTGATCTCATCTACGACCGCTGCGAGCGTATCGCGCGCGCCGGCCGCGATACCGCAGGTGCCCATGCCAATAACGATCCTTACCTCCTCGTTGCCCTCACGCAACTCCGTCATTGCCTGAGCGCGTTCCTTGATCTTCTTGAGGTCATCAAGCGACTTCATATTGCCAGCACTCCCCTTCAAATGTTGAGTGACCACACCATGAGTATACAGTATGAATCATTGCAGAACAATGCTTCGCATCCATGATCCAAAGATGCGTCCGATGCGTCAACTTGCATCCATAACACACCGCCCATCACCAATTAGGGTTTACCCAGCTATGACCGGCTTAATTGTGTGGGCAACTCAAAAGTCCTTGTGACGAACGATGGCATGGGCACTAATTTGCAGAGTCTTTATCCGTGAAGAAATGTGGCCTTTACAGGAAAGCAGGGGGTCAACCGTGCCAAAATCGGCACGGTTGACTGCAGAGACTGCCTCGTTCTACCAGCAGAATCTTGGCAGGAAGGCTGCCAATACGATTATGGCAAGCAGGATTAGGAGCATGCCCCATGATCCAAACCCACATCCAAAAGGCCCTGGGTCTGGAGCAGCCTTTATAACATCGCCAACTGTCATGTGCGTGTCCTCCTTTTTAGGCCATGCCTTGAATTACCA
>DUWJ01000244.1 GCA_012842765.1 Bacillota bacterium
AAAATGGTGCGCTGTCTGAAGCTTGCAGGATCCTCATGGCAGCAGCAGTAGCCTGCGGGAGGCCTATACCGGGAAAGGCTATGACGAATTCATCTCCCCCATATCTTACAACCCGATCCTTGCTTCGGACGTTGGCGAGAAGGAGCCTCGCCACATGGATGAGAAGTTTGTTCCCTATTTCATGTCCATACTCATCATTTATAGTCTTCAGTCCATCAACGTCTGCGAATATGAAGGAACAGACGCCCTCAGCGCCGGTTGCCGCCTTACACTTGGTGTTGAGCCATTTTTGCAAGTAGCGAATGTTATAGACTCCGGTAAGCAGATCGGTCTCTGCCTCCTCGGTCTTTTCCAATAATTCTCTTTGGAATGCATTCTGAAACCTGAGAGATATTACACCTATGAACACGATGACAAATGCAATGTCTCCCATGTGGGATGAGAGCAGCATGGAAACAACAGTCAAGAAAGTACGTTGGGGCAATACAGCTTTCCTGTCTGTGTACAGCAACTTGGTAAAGCATTTCTTCCAAGGTTCCTTGTTTTCTATGCTTCTTGATACGCTGACGAACAGGACGTTAAGAAGGTCAAATGTCAGCATCATCAAAGATATTGGTAAGAGATCCGTGGCTGTCGCGGGAGCACCTGGTTCCCAGCCCAAGTGGAAACCCACGGTTTCCGCAGCGCAGATGCACAAAGCGAATTGGCCTACATTGAAAAAGCAGTTAAAGAGTCCATGATTTCTGGTGAAAAAGTGAAGCAGCGTCGAGGGCATTATCACGAGGTTTGCCGCGACACAACCGTGGCAATAAAGCGCGCCCATGAGAAGGGGAAAGCCCGGGTGAAACTGGACGTTTGACGGAAATGTGACTGGGACGTGGTACGAGATAAGCCCAAGAACCAACAGCAACACGGAGGTTGCTGGTTCGGGCAAGGGCCTGGTCAGCATTGTATTGATACACAAAGGCACACCAATAGCCGCAAAGGACAGAAAGTAGACAGCCTGAGGCACTACGTCGATGCCCTCAAGTTTGGTTGTGATGAGAAGCTCAACATACTTGGGATTTTTCACGTTCTGAATATGGCCTGGATCATCCATGGCCCGCAGGAACGGGAACCGATGGGCCGAACGATTCAAACCTCTTGTCCCTCCTTTTTTATGCGAACATGCTATTGGTAAGCAAACTCTGACTCAGACTTGAGGCATCGATGAATCCCGCTTGAGGGGCTCACCTGTGACTAATAGATTTTACAGCAGGGTTTTGGTAAGCACTGTAGTGATCATCACGGCTGTGATTAAAGCAGTTTCGACCGACAACTAGCACGTCCGAACACAAACCAGTCCCCGCTAAGGGAGATGTTCAATCCGGTATTGCGTGCTTGCCTCAGGCCACTCGACATGCCAAACGCTCACTTTTTGCAGCAGATTGTTGTGTGTTGGCAAGAATAGTGTTTTTCTCCAATGATAGTGACTTTCGTTACGGTTATCGTATTACTATCATTGGAATATTTCAAGTGCTGACATGGGACCAATTGGCATGAGCGCACGGTTTGCATTGCCATTTTCGCAGTTTTGAGAGATGGCGCAGGACATTCGTCAGAAGCTGCACAGGCACGGCATTAAGTATTGTGCGCTTGCTCTGGCGTTGCAGGCAGCTTACGGCGTTTTCCATACTCGTCTTTGCATCGGCTCGTATACGTAGTTGGGGATAACATTCTGCAGACGACAGGCGCCTCGATATGGACCTCGTTCCGCAAAGGCACCGCACAGATTGGACAGACACACTGTGAGAAGAAGCACGCGCCACGCGCAGAATCATCCCTTAGAGCGAGACCTGAACAAACAAGTCTTGTTGCCTTGCATGATTCTCAAGATGAATGTGCCCCCGCGGCTACGTCCTTGATACACAGTGTCTGCAGCACCATCTCATCCCGTCTTCATGATCTGACATGTCTGCAACCGTTCTCAGGCACAACTGCGCACCGAAATCAACTCGCCGGCGCATTTCTCAATCTCAATCCCGCTGTGGACTGGCCAACGTCCCAAATGCTTCCTCATTGATGAGGGCGCTCCTTAGCCTCTTTTCGGCCCTTCTTCGTCTTTGGCTTGCGGCATATGTATAATAGAAGGTAGAAAGGCGCCTGCAATGGAACCTTGAAGCCCTAGAGGGAGGGACCACAAATGGATCGCAAGGATGTGCTCACCAGAATACTGGCCATCTTAGGGACGGTGCTCGTGTGGACCCCCATCTTGTTCACGGTCCTCACGTCCATAGTTGGAACGATATCTTCCCGCGTATTCCGGTTCGACTATCTGATGCCAGCCGAGCTTTTTCCCATTGCCTTCGTCGGCGCCCTGCTGCTGTTGTGGGCTGCGAGGCGGGCGAAGTCTCATCAGAAGCTGATCGG
>DUWJ01000245.1 GCA_012842765.1 Bacillota bacterium
ACGAACGATTCTGTCAGAGGTGTGATACCAGGCTGATCATCTGGCGCCATCCTACCTGATTTGGGTGGTGTCGTTTCTGCGAGCGAGGATGCTTGCCCCGATAATTGCTCGTGCCTCTGGCACATGCGGGATGGCAGGCTCTGGCAGGGGAGGGTAGAGGATTATCGAATACCGCTGCTATCATGGAGAAAGAATGTATACAGGATTTGTTGGCAGGGTGGGAAAGAGTTGCTTTCAAGACTTGCAAGGAAGATCATGCGAGCGATAGCAGGTGACAGGCAGCGGGGCAAGAACATCATTTCTAGCGAAGGCGATTCGGCTCAACTCAGCTCCGACCTGGAGAACAACATCGCTTACATCGTAAAGGCCTTCGGCAGCAGCAGCGACCTTGTTGTACGCCGGCTTCGAGCAGGAAAAGGGGGCTCGGTGTCGGCCGCTGTCATTCATCTCGATGGTCTAGTGGACGGGCTTCTTGTGGCCCAAAGCGTAGTTCGTTCTATTACGGTGATGACAGAGAGCCTCGATTCGCCCGAGAGTGTTTTGGACGAGCTTCACGATGGTCTGATATCGGTGACAGGCGTCGACAAGGTCGTGGATGGATATGAGGCGACGTTGCGGATTGCTGAAGGCTCATGCGTAGTGTTGATAGACTCCCTGCCAACTGCGCTCGCCTGCGCCGTGCAAGGGTGGGAGCAGCGCAGCCCCGAAGAGCCTAACACAGAGGCGACGGTGCGTGGTTCGAAGGAAGGCTTCGTAGAGTCTATACGGGTTAATACCTCGATACTGAGGAGACGAATCGCCCATCCCCGTCTGCGTATCGAAGAATGCCGGCTCGGCAGGCTGACTCGGACGTCAGTGGTAATCGCTTACGTTCAGGGAATAGCTCGTCCCAGCATCATTCAAGAGGTGAGATCGAGGCTAGCGGCGATCGATATCGACTCGATTCAGGAATCCGGGCAATTGGAGGAACTCATAGAAGATGCTCCGTTTTCTCCCTTTCCAACCATAGCCCGAACCGAGCGACCTGACAGAATTGTTGGAGCTCTCCTTGAGGGGAGGGTGGCCATCCTTCTTGACGGGACCCCATTTGCGCTGATCGTTCCTGTTACCCTCACGATGCTTCTGTCAACTCCTGAAGACTATTTCGAACGGTTTTACGCTGGAACACTGATCAGGTTGATCAGAGTGCTATCTGTCTTCGTCTCGCTTCTTATGCCCTCGTTCTATGTTGCAGTAACAACCTATCATCAGGAGATGCTTCCGACTTCTTTGATCCTTAGCATTGCCGCTCAAAGAGAAGGCGTTCCTTTTCCCGCCTTCCTTGAAGCCTTCATAATGGAGGTCATGTTTGAGCTGATAAGGGAGGCTGGCATACGCCTTCCTCGTGTCATTGGCCCGGCCATCAGCATAGTGGGGGTGTTGGTGTTGGGTGACGCTGCCATTCGAGCAGGTCTCGTATCGCCGATCATGGTAATGGTCGTTGCAGCAACGGGCATTGCATCTCTCGCAACACCCGCATTTAGCCTTGCTATAGGAATCAGGGTGCTTCGTTTCGCCTTCCTCTTTCTCGCGGCTTTTCTCGGCTTTTTCGGAATAGCCATAGGCGCGCTTGCCCTCTTCGCTTACCTCACATCCTTGGAGTCTTTCGGGGTTCCCTACATGTCGCCCATCGCGCCGGTAATTGACGCAGGACTTAGGGACGCGATTTTGCGGGTCCCGTGGCGGGCGATGAAGGAGCGTCCGGAATGGCTGACTTGGTACAACCAGACGAGGATGGATTCGGCGGCAAACCACAAGGACGAACATAGCACGTTTCGGGAAGGCCGCAGGAAGGAGCAATGACTATGTCCCATAAGCTGACCGCGCGCCAGTTAGGGTCGATTCTTTTCTTACAGAGGGCTTTGCCTGTCACTCTGACGTTCCCAATGATGATAGGCATGCAGTCTTCCCATGGGTTGTGGATAGCAGGGGCCTTGGGTACTCTCATCTCCCTGCCTCTGCTGGTGTGGATGGCGTCGCTGTCAAGGGCGGA
>DUWJ01000474.1 GCA_012842765.1 Bacillota bacterium
AGACGACAATGGCGTCGTAGTTGACCTCCCATTCGAGTTCCCGTTCTACGGGCAGAAGAAATCGCAAATTGCCATATGTTCCAACGGGTATCTTACCTTCGGCGGCAAACTGAACGCATGGACCAACACCACTATCCCGAATACTGCCGATCCCAACGATCTGCTCGCGGTATTCTGGGATGACCTCACCCTGAGCTCTAGCGGTACTTGCCACTACTACGGTGGTGAAGACATCTTCATAGTTCAGTATACTAATGTGCCCAGGCTGAGCAGCGGCGGACCTTACACATTCCAGGTACGGCTTTCGCCCCAAGGCGTGATCATGTACCAGTACCTGACTATGGCCGGAACACGCCTGAACGAAGCCACAATCGGCATCGAGAACGCCACAGGCACAGTAGGATTGGAAGTAGCATACAACAAGAACTACGTCCACGACGACATGGGTATCATGTTCCTCCCGGGTTGGATCGTCTCAAGCAGTTCAGGGGGAACTGTCGAGCCCGGAGAAGTGGACACGTTCGACCTGATGTTCTTCGCTGACCATTTGCCCAAGGGCACCTGGAAGGCTGTAGTAGAGATCGAAAGCAACGACCCGGCGAACCCCAAAGTCGATGTGGATACCTACATGTTCGTCAGGTCGCGCATAAACCCGACTATAAGGTCGGCGTCGGCCAACCCGTGGGCCGGTAGCGCCCCGCTTGAAGCCCACTTTTCAGTGGATGCATATGATCAGGACGGCGAGGTCGTCGACGCTATATGGGACTTCGGCGACGGCAGCCCGGTTGTGAGCGGGACGTTCAACCCTATCCATACCTACATGGCAGAAGGCAACTATACCGCTACAGTGGTAGTTGTGGATGACGACGGGTTCGAGGCCACGGCAGAAATAGACATAGTCGTAACCGATCTGCCCCAGGTGGCCGTAGATCCCGCTTCATTCAACCAAGTGATCCGCGCCCACAGACAGCGTACAGAAACGCTGACCGTGACCAACACGGGAGTGGCGACACTGGAGTTTGCGGCTACAGCCTATACCGCGGGGATTCCTGCTGAAGCCGGCGAACTCGACCCGTTCGGCGCCGGCGGTCCCGACGGATTCGGCTACATGTGGCGCGATTCAGACGAACCCGGCGGACCCATATTCGAGTGGGTCGAAATCAGCGGGATAGGCACTAAGCTGCCAGTCTCCGGGGATGACTCCGGAGTAGTCAACCTCCCATTCGACTTCCCGTTCTACGGAGACATCAAGACGGAGATCCGTATCTGTTCCGACGGTTATCTGACATTTGGCACAAAGGGGACTGCTTACACCAACGTAGCAATTCCCAATCCAGCTGAGCCAAACGACATGATGGCCGTCTACTGGGACGACCTCAACCCGCCCCAGGCGCCCGCTGACGGCGGCGTTTTCCACTACTATGACGCAGTCAACAACCGTTTCATAGTCCAGTGGAACAAAGTGCCTCGGTACTACAACAACGGCCAATACACGTTCCAGGCGATACTCTATCCCAACGGAACAATAGTCTACCAGTACCTCAACATGCAATTCGCCAGCGCTACCTATGAAAAGGACGGCACGATCGGCATCGAAAATGCCACAGGAACAGACGGCCTGCAAGTGCTCTACAACACACCAGGCTACATGCACAACAACCTGGCTATCAGAATCAAACCCATCAGCTGGATGTCGGTTGAGCCCACCGAAGGCGAACTGGCGCCCGGAGAAAGCATCGGTTTGGACATCACGTTCGACCTGGCACTTGTCGGATCTGGGACGTTGGACGGCGCAGTTGTGCTAGACACCAACGATATTCGAAATCCAAGAACGATAGTCCCCGTCCATATCCATGTGATCCCGAACAGCCCGCCTACAATCACGGCGTGTGCTGCCAATCCCCAGCAGGGACCTCCGGGAACATCGTTCCAGTTCGTGGGGGCAGCATATGACCCCGACGGTTCGCTAATTGACAAGTATTGGTCGTTTGGCGACGGATCGCCAGTTGTCCATGAGTTCGTTGCCAACCACATCTACGCCGCCGCAGGCGTGTATACAGCCATGTTCACAGCTGTGGACAATGATGGATATACCGCCACTGCCACAGTGACGGTGACTGTCGCGCAATCCGCATCTGCAAGCTGGACCCCAAAACAGTTCAGCTTCACAGTTGGCGGAGGCCAAACGGCAACAGGAATACTCACCCTCTCGAACGCAGGGCCAGGTGCTCTCCTCTTCGGGAGCAGCGAGTTCCCAAGCATGATCCAAACACCGGAAAGACTCATCGCGCCTGAGGATATCAAGGATGCTGAGGCCAAGACGGCTTTCGGGCTGTATCTACCCAATCAGAACCCCGAGAGGTCAAAGTGGCTGCCTGAAGCTGTAGGTTCGGTGATAAAGAGCTGGCAGTGTCCGTCGCCCATAGGCGATCCGTGGGGCGTCGGAGTTCTCTTGGACTCCGACGAGGTAGTGATCGCAGACGGCGCAGTCGACCCAACAGATGACTATGTGGTTACATCGGATGGCGCATACACCGGCAGGTGGTGGTCAGCTGATTTCGGCGGCTCCTGGTCCGGCGACATGGCCTTCGATGGAACCTACATCTGGCAGGTAAACGTCGGCGGTGACAATGCCATCTACAAGGTCGACCCTGCAAGTGGCCAGACCGTCGGATCCATACGCAATACAGCGTGGGCCAGTGTATCCCAGCGAGGCCTGGCATACAACGCCAACGACGATACCTTCTATATCGGCGGATGGAACGAAGACGTAATCTACAAGTTAAAGGGGGAAAGCTGGGACAGCCCCGGCGCTGTAATAGAACAATGGTCCATGCCTGTCAGCATAGCAGGGCTTGCTTACCACCCTGTTGCTGACGTTCTGATAGTCACATGCAACTCTTCGCCTGACATGATCTACTTCGTCAACGCAACAACGCACGCAACCATTGCCCAGTTCCAGCATCCAGCGGGCGGAGCCTACATGGGAGTCGGGTGCGAACTTGCTCGCGACGGCAACCTGTGGGTCGCAAGCTGGGGCGAGAATAAGATGTATCTAGTGGAGACCGGCCTCGGACCGATCGGCTCCGGCGACTGGCTGAGTTGGCAGCCTGCAGAAGGCAGCGTACCTGCGGGCGGATCAGTGCAGATCACGATCACAGCCAACAGCGAAAAACTCAGCCCAGGACCGCATGAGGGCAATGTGGTGCTCACAACCAACGACGTCGAAAACCCGCTAATCGTTGTGCCAGTGACACTACAGGTAGCCGAACCTCCTGCAATCACGAAAGCAACTGCTGAACCCACATTCGGCGAGCCTCCTCTGGAGGTTACATTCCACGCAGCATTCGTCGCGCCCGAGGTGCCGATCGCAAGTTACGGTTGGAACTTCGGCGACGGGACATCCTCCACAGAGCTGGACGTAGTCCATACTTACACGTTGCCCGGCAACTATACAGCCACATTCACAGTAATCGACCAGCTCGGCGCAACTGCGGAGGCAAGCATCGACATAGTCGTGAAACACTCGCCACATGCAACAGTGGATCCCGCATTGATCGAGATCACGCTGCCTCCCAATGGCGAAGCGACCGAGACCGTCACAGTCGGCAACGTGGATGGCAACGCTCCCCTCACTTTCAGCGTGAAGGTGAAGGGCGGCAGCGCCCCTCACGTGGCCATGCCTGAACGGATAGGCACAGTGATCGATCCCAACGCGGCCACGGCAGAAGGCCTCTACATGCCATTCGACCCAGCCGCAGTTGAGAGAATCGCTGCCAACATCCAACCCGGCGGCGTAGGCGACGTAGTCAAGTCATGGCCCGCGCCAGCTGCAGTTGAAATCGCCTGGGGCCTCGGCTTCGACGCCACAAACGTGTGGCTCGCCGATCCCCTGCCCAAAAACGACTACATCATCACACCGGAAGGCGTTTTCACAGGCACCATCTTCAACACGCCGTGGGCAGGATCATGGCCCGGCGACATGGCATATGACTCCAATCGAAACCTGATGTGGCAGGTAAACGTGGGTGGCGACAACGGAATCTACGGCCTCAACCCCGCAACAGGAGAGGTTGTGACCAAGATAACCTCTGGCGGCGCATGGACCTCTGTTTCACAGCGCGGCCTCGGTTACGACGCCGACACTGACACCTTCTACATTGGCGGATGGAACGAGGATATCATTTACCACATCATGGGACCGAGCTGGCCTACTCCCGGCGCAGTAATCGCGGCATACTCCTTCCCTGTGAGCATAGCAGGGCTGGAGTATCACCCCGACGGCGTGCTATGGGTATCCACCAACTCCGCTCCTGACATGATCTACGGAGTAGACATAGAATCTCTCGCCGTAATCCATCAGTTCCAGCACCCGTACCGTGGGGACTACTCCGGCGCGGGCCTGGCGCTCAACGATGACGGCAACCTATGGGTCGCATCACAGACGGACAACTACGTCTACCTGATCGATACCGAGATGCCGTTGAGCGCCGGCATAGTTGTCCAGCCTACGAGCGGGACTGTGCCTACAGGGCAGACCGCAGACCTTGCTGTGACGATCAAAGCCGCCGAGCTCGGCAAGCCCGGTCAGGATGTGCGCAAGTATCTCGAGATCCTGACAAACGATCCGGTCAACCCAGCGCTCTTTGTGGACCTCATCGTCCACATTGAACCAGGACCCACCATAGTCGAAGTCACCGCTACTCCTGAGATCGGCCAACCACCGCTTACAGTCGCCTTCGCCGCCACTGTTGAAGCAGGCGCCAAGCCGATAACTGACATGTGGTGGGAGTTCGGCGATGGAAGCGACCTAGTGCATGAAGCTACAACCGAGCACGTCTACACCGACCTCGGCGTATACAAAGCGATCTTCCACGTAGTTGATGAGAATGACGTCGAGGCAACCGCCGAGGTGACAGTGACAGTCAAGTGGCTGCCTGTGCTGGGCGTAGAACCTGAAGAGTTCGATGAGGTCATCCAAGTCGGAGAGGAAAAGCAGACCATCTTAACAGTGAGCAACACCGGCATTGCGCCGATGAACTTTGAAATTGCAGTCGCTCCCAGCTTCGCCGAAAGCCCCGAATGGAAAGCGTACGCCGCTTCAGAGCCGATAAAGGGCGACTACGCTTCCGAGCCAAGGGGTTACGCGGGCGCCGGCGCTGGAGGACCTGATCATTACGGCTACGTCTGGATCGACAGCAAGAACCCCGGTGGGCCTGCTTTCGATTGGGTAGAAATCAGCGGACTCGGAACACGCGTGTATTTGGGCGATGACGACGGGGTAATGGTGCCCCTGCCCTTCACCTTCCCGTTCTACGGCCAGATGAAGACGCAAATCGGCATAAGCGCGAACGGTTATCTCAGCTTCGATCCCGATTCCATCAACTACTACTGGACAAATGCGCCGATTCCCACGTCAGCAAAGCCCAATGATATGCTCGCCGTATTCTGGGATGACCTCTATCCAGGCGGTGGCGGAGAAATCTACTACTACAACGACACCGCGGGCGAGCGCTTTATCGTTGAGTACAAGAACGTGCCCAGATTGGGCGGGTCGGCAAGCTACACGTTCCAGGTAATCCTGAAGCCCAACGGAACAATAATCTACCAGTATCTTAACATGGTTGGGCTTCTCAATTCAGCCACAGTTGGAATCGAAAACACCACCGGAACCGACGGCCTACAGGTACTCTACAACGCCGCTTACATCGAAAACGATCTTGCAATAGGTTTTGCGCCTGTCGGATCGATCCTGAAAGTCAACCCGACATCAGGATACCTTGTGCCAGGGGGATATCAGGACGTAGTTCTCACACTCGGATCTCCCGACGCTCCGTACGGCACATATTCGCTCAACCTGTATGTGTCGGCCAACGACCCATACCGCCCATTTGCGACCATCCCCGTAAAACTCAAGCTAAACGCCGCACCTAGCGTCGTCATCACGGCGCCTGTCGGCGGAGCCGAACTGCACGGGACATGTGAGGTCGAATGGACGGCAACAGACCCTGATGATGATGGAGACAACCTCCTGATCGACCTTGCCTGGACCCGCGACGGCGTCGAGTGGCACGACCTCGGAACCGGACTTTCCAACACAGGCGCTTTCGAATGGAACACCATTGAAGTAGGCAAAGCTGGCGACAGCTTCCGGTTGCGAGCAAGAGTCACTGACCCCACAGGCGCGTACCACGAGTTCGTCACGGGTGAGTTTACCATCATCAACAATGCCCCAACCGCCGACTTCGGCTTCACTCCGTCGTCTGCTACAAGGCGCGACGTTGTGAAGTTTACCGACAAATCGACAGACGACGGTCGGATAGTGGCATGGCACTGGGAGTTCGGAGACGGCACGGACAGCTCTGAACAGAACCCGGAGCATCGGTACGCCGAGAAGGGCGAGTTCACAATCGCGCTCACCGTCACCGACAACGGCGAGCTGAAAGGAACCGTGGAGAAGAGTATCGTGGTGGGGAACGCAGCGCCGATCGCAGCGTTCAGCTTCTCACCGGAGTCTCCCAAGGCAGGCGAAGTCGTGACATTCACCAACGAATCCACAGATGATGCCGAGATAATCGCGTACTTCTGGGAGTTCGGAGACGACACCACGAGCGTCGCACCCGAGCCCACTCACACATACGCAACATCGGGCATCTTCACTGTGAAGCTCATGGTGATAGATGACGACTATACTGCAAGCAGCGTCGAACATGACGTGGAGGTAGTCAACGCGGCACCAGTGGCTGCGTTCAGCTTCACGCCTGCTTCGCCAACG
>DUWJ01000246.1 GCA_012842765.1 Bacillota bacterium
AGCGATTGTGTCAGGCGTCATGATCCCCACGTCTCTTGCCACCGCAACTGCCGTCACCTTATGATCCCCGGTGATCATGACCGGCGTTATCCCGGCATCAAAGCATTCTTGAACAGCGGTTTTTGCTTCAGCCCGAGGCGGATCCTGCATGCCAATTAAGCCAAGAAAAACGAGGCCATTCTCGATAGTGTCTACGCTGATCTTTGGGGGCAGCTCGTCGAATTCTCTTTGAGCCACCGCTAACACCCGAAGGGCAGATGAGGCCATCTCGGCGTTGACTCTACGGATCTCCTCACGCAAAGCCTCAGTAAGCGGGATTATCTCCGTCCCATCATATACTGAAGAGCAAACTTTAAGTAGTTCATCAGGCGCACCCTTAGTACAACTGAGATAGGCTTCGGGAAGTCGATGAATGGTGGTCATCCGTTTCCTTTCAGATTCAAATGGCAGCTCCTCTATCCTAGGCGCCCACTGGGTCAGGTTAACTTTGTCGACTCCGGCTTTGAGGCCCGCAACGACTATCGCCCCCTCTGTGGGATCGCCGATCATCTCCAGCCTAACGGGCGAGTCATCAAGACTTTCCTCACTCCCAAAAGTTTCTATCTCGACAGATCTCACCCTAGCATCATTGCACAACACCGCGCTCGCAAGCATCCGCGTGATTGAGGGATCCTCAGAAACATCTATCTCTGTGCCTGATTCTATGAATGCTCCCTCAGCGGAATATCCGTCCCCGCTGACCTCCAGAACCCTGCCGGGCACGTAGACCCTCCTAACCGTCATCTGATTGGTGGTCAATGTCCCCGTCTTGTCAGAGCAGATTACATCGGCGCTTCCCAATGTCTCTACTGCAGGAAGATGTCTTATAATTGCGTTCTTGGCCGCCATTCTTTGAACTCCTATGGAAAGCACTATTGTTACTATAGCAGGAAGGCCCTCAGGTATCGCAGCAACTGCCAGGCTCACTGCTGTCAGAAACATGTCGAAAGCGGCCTCTCCTCGGAAAACACCGGCGGCAAAAACCCCAACGCACAACAGAACAGCTGCGATTCCCAGCTTCTTCCCAACCGCTTCAAGTTTGACTTGGAGAGGGGTGGGCTCGTCCTTGCCTTCCTGCAGAAGAGCAGCGATCTTCCCCATCTCAGTAGACATTCCAGTGGACACTACAACTGCAACGCCTCTTCCGTACGACACAGAACTGCCCATGTAAACCATGTTCACCCTGTCGCCTAGCGGAGCATCTTCGTCCAACACCGCCGATGCACAAAGCTCAACAGGTTCCGACTCCCCCGTAAGCGACGACTCATCCACCTTCAACATGCCGGACTCGATGAGCCTCGCGTCTGCAGGAACGCTGTCACCAGCCTCGATAAGGATTATGTCGCCCGGAACCAGAGTCGACGCGTCAATAACCCTCGGCTCACCGGACCTAATGACTCTGGCCTTAGGTGATGCCATCTTTTTCAGCGCTTCAAGCGCATTCTCCGCTCGTTGTTCCTGAATTACCCCGATGACGGCGTTTACTATGGCTATTGCAATGATAACTAAAGCATCCTCGACTTCGCCCACAACTCCGGACACACCAGCCGATATTAGGAGAAGAATCACCAAGAAATCTTTGAACTGCGCCAAGAACTGTTGGAAAATCGTCCGTCGCGGCGGCTCTGCCAACATGTTTGGGCCATACTCTTCAAGCCTGGCCCTAACCTCCTCATCCGAAAGCCCACTTTGCCGCGAGGTTCTTAGTTCTACGAGAGCTTCCCCATAAACAACTGCGTGCCACGGTTTTGCCGTATCCGGTGTCAACAATCATACCTCCATATAACCATGTCTATAGATAACATTATGCCCGCCACCGCGCCAACCGTCTCTTGAGAAAAACTGATGGCAACGGAGTTGACGGGCTCGTTCATCCTGAATGGACCAACAAACCCTCATGCCGAAATTGCCAATACCATGATGATGCCTGCGTTCAAAAGCAATCTGCGCGCCCCAAGCGCGCTCACGGCTGGATTTGGAGTTAATTATATATCCTGAGAAGTCCTGTGCGCAACCAATGTCTTAACCAAAACCAGTACTGGGCCACCGCTAGCCGCTGATAGACCAGCTATGATCTCCAGGCTCGGGCCGATCGCAAAAGGCCGCATTGACAGGAGCCATCTGATACTGGAAAGGGAATACCGCCCACAGTTCATTTTTCGATCTGAGTTGCGCTTCGACATGATGAACTGCTAAACCTAATCTCCGTGCCCCTCAAAGAGAGACTCGAAAGTAAGGCCTGTAACCCTCATGCTCGGCTGCTTCCCGGAGCCTCAAACCAATCCCTCTCATCAGCCACTGACACGCCAAATGTCAGAACGTATACTTTCGCCGCCCCCGCCATCAGGAGAGCCCTGGAACACCCGTCAGCAGTGGCGCCAGAAGTCAGAACGTCATCTACGAGAAGCACATTGCGTTGGGAAACGAGAGCTGGAAAAGGGCACAAGAAAGCCTGTATCACGTTTGCTCGGCGATCACGCCTATCCAAAAATGTCTGGCTGCCCGCGCTTCGCTGACGTTGGAGGGCTTTGACCTCCAACGGAATCCCCAAGAGCCGTCCCACATCTTCTGCAAGCAGCTGAGCCTGGTTGAAACCGCGCCTAGCCGCCTTCTCAGGGTGAAGCGGAACCGGGACTACACACTGGCATTCCCCGGCCATCCCGTCGCCGATGGCCACCTCCGCCATCATTCGGGCAAGCGGCGCAACGAGTTCCGTTCGCGCCCTGTATTTCAGCTCATGAATGTGATCCCGCGCCGCGCCATTATATACTGCAACAGCCCTTGCGCGCTCGAAGTAGTGCCGAGTCATCGCACATCCCGAACATACCTGATTCTCCGGGTTTGAAGCAGGTTCGCCTCGTGTTTTTGGCCCCAGCAGCCTGAGGGGAGTACCACATAGCGAACAGATGGGGGGAAGGACATAAGCGATCCTTTCCTTGCACTGGCTGCACATTCCACTTCTATCAGCTATCCGCCCACAAGACGCGCAACGAAGCTCCCTTCCGAACAGCACTGTGTCCACAAAATCCCGAAAGCGTGACAGCTGAATCATGCTTCATACCTCACTCCCAGCATTTAAAAAGCCCCGGGACGCCGCATCCCGGTTCATTTCGTCAATCATCTCCCGCGCAGCCTGAATCTG
>DUWJ01000247.1 GCA_012842765.1 Bacillota bacterium
CTGGCCGCCTGCCATTTTATTACCTCCATATATACTATGATCGCGGTTATAATTTAATAATTCTCCATTTTCTTTCCCACTCCTGCTGCATAAAGTGGCGACTTATTCACTGATGCATATCGACCACACACTCAGGATAGGACTGGGCACCAATCTCATTTTAGATGGCGACTGCCTCGGTGGTGAGCATGGGCGATGCATGATGTAAGTGTGCATACATCGCAAGTCGAGTTGCTGACGAGAAAGAGCTTGTGTTAGTTCGGATGGCGCATCTTTATGGACGTGGCTAGTTGAGTAACTCGGGAAAGCAAACGACTGTACGGATAAGGTCCGTGGCATGGAGTTTGACGCGCCAAGACGCGGAGCAAGACTGTTTGGAGTTGAGAAGAGAGGACACTATGAGGCTATTTCGCATCAACCGCTGACCGCGTTGACATGGTTGAGCGATGAAACTCAGCCCATTATTGGGAAGGAGTTGGCCATTACATAGCGAAGTCTAACCTCAGATTCAAACCACCTTAAAGGGGAGGATTATTGAATGAGCTCTCTCAAACGTGTCCTAGTTGTTTTCCTGGCTGCGGGAATGCTCGTGGGTTGTGCATTCAACGGCTTTGCAGCTCCTGCGCCCAAAGTTGGAATTGTATTTGACATCGGCGGTCTAGGTGACCAGTCCTTTAATGACTCAGCCAATGTAGGCCTCGAGCGTCTCAAGAAAGAGTTGGGTTATGGCACTCGATATGTCGAATCGAACACACCATCTGACTATGAGCCTAACCTTGCTAGCCTTGCCAGAGAAGGCTATGATGTCGTTTGGGGTATCGGCTTTTTGATGGCTGACGCCGTTCAGAAGGTAGCCAAGCAGTTCCCGAATACC
This sequence comes from Bacillota bacterium, assembly GCA_012842765.1. Taxonomy (GTDB): domain Bacteria; phylum Bacillota; class DTU025; order DTU025; family DTU025; genus UBA10085. The sequence goes on from DUWJ01000247.1 coordinate 875, forward strand.
AAGTTTGGCATTATTGACCATGGCTACAGCGATGCAGAATACAAGGAAATCCCCAACGTTCTCGGAATATTGTACAAAGAGCACGAGGGCTCCTTCCTAGTCGGAGTACTAGCGGCGCTGACCACAAAGACGAACACTGTGGGCTTTGTTGGCGGCATGGATATTCCGGTAATCCACAGATTTGAAGCTGGATACAAGGCCGGAGTATGGAAGACCAATCCAAACATAAACATCATAGTGAACTACAGTGGCGCCTTTGACGATCCTGGCAAGGGCAAGACCATTGCCGAGTCGATGTTCCGCAGAAATGCCGACGTGGTGTTCCACGCTGCCGGTTCCACCGGAATCGGGGTTATCCGCGCAGCCGAGGATCATGGCAAGTGGGCCATAGGTGTCGATTCCGACCAGAACCATCTGGCCCCGAATAACGTCTTGAACTCAATGATAAAGAGAGTGGACGTTGGGGTTTTTGAGGGCACCAAGATGTTGCTGAAGCCGGGCTTTACGGGACGGACGGTCGTTCTGGGCTTGCGCGAAAATGCAGTTGGGCTTGCTCCCGAAAAGTCTAACAGGGCGTCCGCGGCAGCCACGGCCAAGGCTCGCGAATGGGCAAACATCATTGCCAGGGGCGAGTACGTAGTTCCCGAGTTTCCTGCAGAGGCAGACAAGCTTTACAAGAAGAAGTAGAAGAGAAACGAGGCAGCGATCTTTGGCAGCGGTTTTCTTATCTGATTCGAACAATTGGAGAACTGTGAATCAAGGTATTGCTGAAACAGCGCGAACCTAATGTAGTCTGAGGTTGGGCGCCAGCTGCCTCAGGGTCTGGCGCCCAACCGTGCTATCTTCATAATGCTATCTTACTGGAGGGACTTGTATGGGAAGGCCCCAGAGTGTCCCAGTGCTCGAAATGCGCGGTATTACCAAGCAGTTTCCTGGAGTCCTTGCAAACGACAATGTCGATTTCAGATTGGAGAAGGGCGAGATCCACGCGCTGCTTGGAGAGAATGGTGCCGGAAAGACGACGCTCATGAAGATCCTCTACGGATTGTACGAGGCCGACGAGGGAATGGTTCTTGTTGATGGAGAAGAGGTTTCCATCAAGGAGCCTAATGATGCCATCAATCTTGGCATTGGCATGGTGCATCAACACTTCATGCTCATACCTCCTTTTACTGTTGCAGAAAACCTTGTGCTGGGAGCTGAGCCCGTAAAGAACGGGCTTTTCATGGACATGGAGAAGGCCATAGCAAAGGCCAACGAGGTATCCGAAACCTATGGCTTGGCTGTGGACCCCAATGCCAAGGTCGTCGATATTTCAGTGGGCATGCAGCAAAGGGTGGAAATACTCAAGGCACTGCTGCGCGGCGCTGAAATACTGGTGCTTGATGAACCTACAGCGGTGTTGACTCCCCAAGAGGTAACTGAGCTTTTCGAGATCATGCGGAACCTTACGGAACAAGGGAAATCGATCATTTTCATCAGCCACAAGCTCAAAGAGGTGCTGGATATATCAGATCATGTGACTGTGCTCAGACGGGGCA
>DUWJ01000248.1 GCA_012842765.1 Bacillota bacterium
CAAGCTCGGAGCCATCCAGAACAGGCTGGAGCATACCATCGCGATTCTGTGCGAATAGCCATCGATGCTCCCTTCGAAGTTACAGTGCACCATAGGTAGGTATTCGACGACATACAGCGTGAGAACTGCTCGGCGTCCTCTGCATGTGCTGAAGACGCGGATAACCTCGGTTTATTTGCCTGAGCAACGCCAAGACAGATAGCTAGAGTGAGGAGGATATGTTATTGGACGCGTATGTGCCTGCACATATGGGTTTTAGGGTACAAAGACGGCCAGATGACTGTTATGAGGTAGACAAGGCTGCAACGGGCCCGTGGCACCAATGACCCGATCCTTTACCCCAATTGATGGGTCTAAAGCATGTTTGGGTCTGCGTCCGGCATTGTATACCCTAAGGCCTGGATCCCGTTACTCTGCATCTTTTTTGATCCGTTTGATTTGACAAATGCTCAATCCGAGCACGTTAGTGGCCGGCGGCAAGCTGATTCATTACGAAGCCCCTCTTCCATACTTTTCTGCCAATATGATTTCCCCCTTGTTCATGGGTGACAATATCACAGACGCGTAACACACGCGTAATATACCTGTTGACATTAGAAGAGCGGCGGGGTAAAATTTAAGTGAGCAATAAGTTAGGTAAGCCTAACTTATGCGATTGGATGAACTGCTCAGCAGTCTACCATGATATGCGGGGCGTACCCTGCCTCAAACAGGAGCACTGCTGATCAAAAGTTAGGCATACCTAACAAAGTGACCAATCGCCTCATCCCTAAGCACAACAGTGCTCGGGGAAGATCAGATCATACCAAGGAGGTCGACCCTATGAAAGCCGAGTTCGTGGTGGTTCTGGTAATGGTGTCAATCCTTACCCTTGTGGGAGTATCTGCGTACGCTCATACACCCATGCTGTACGTGGAGGATCTGAAAGACGGAACAGTATACCTGGAGGGAGGGTTCTCCGATGGATCATCCGCTGCCGGTGTAAAGATTTACCTTGTCGAAGATGCTGCCTTCAAGGGAAACACGTCGGCGCGCGATCGGTATCTGGAAGCGATTTTTGCCAACGCCCCAAAAGAGAGGGCCGCTTATCTAGCAAAATTAGGTAGCAAGGTTGATGTCAAGTCCAAAGGATTCCGCTATTCGGACCTGATTCCTGAATTGTTCGAGAAGAAACTGATCATATTCCGGTCCCAGCTCGACCAATACGGCGAGCTAGTCCTTGCAAAACCGGACGGACCATACCTGATCGTGTTCGACGCCGGCCCAGGCCACGTAGTTGTCAAAAAGGGCCCCGCGCTCACCAGCGCAGAAAAGAAAAACTTCAGGTAATTGCTTAGAGGAGGAAGAACAAAAAATGGCCCGACCGCACAAACCATGGAATAGGGTGGTATACACGCTGACAATGGCTCTGGCGATTATTGCGGTATATTCTGCTAGTTCCATGGCGCATTTTCAGATGGTTTTGCCTTCAGATGACATCATAGAGGAGAACGAAAGCAACGTGGTCCAGCTGCAGCTGATATTCACCCATCCTGCAGAGGCATCGCACACCATGAACATGGATAAGCCGATTGAATTTGGAGTGTATCACAAGGGAAAAGCGCGTGATCTCACCGATACTCTTGAAGCGTTTGAGTTTCACGGTGCAAAGGCATGGCAGACCGAATTCACAGCGAGAGGCGCCGGTGACTTCGTATTCTACCTCCGGCCGAGCCCATACTATGAAAGCATGGAGGATTCCTACATAACCCAATACACCAAAGTCGTGGTAAATAACGCTGGATTCCCCACAGACTGGGATATAGAGATCGGTTTGGAGGCCGAAATTGTGCCTCTTTGCAAGCCATACGGCCTTTGGACGGGCAACGTCTTTCAAGGAGTCGTAAAGCAGAACGGCAAAGCAGTTCCGTTTGCCGAAATCGAAGTGGAGAGGCTCAACGCGGATGCCTTCAGCATCTTCGCAGGCTTAGGCCAGACGTATCCGTCGTCCGCGCACGTGACTCAGATAATCAGGGCCGATGGAAACGGGGTTTTCACTTACGGAATTCCCAAGTCCGGCTGGTGGGGATTTGCCGCCCTCATGGAAGGTGAAAGCATTGATGGCAAGGACCATGAGATTGGCGCTGTGATCTGGGTAAAAGCATATGACATGGAGTAGTTGACGCGAGCCTTTGGGGCATCCGCTATCGCACAGGATGCCCCATCCACACGGAAGGAGGCCCATCATGAACCTATTGCAGCTTGTAGCTGAAGAACGGGAACGGCTCTTGAGGGAAGAGCAAAGTGAACCGGCGAGGCTGGTGACTACGGCATACTATCGCCAGGCCTCAAGGGTATTTGACGAGTGTGCAGTCAGAGAGGCAAAGCAGAAGGAGAGCCTCAGCAACAGAATAGACCGCATCGTGCTGCACCGTTTCTTCGGTCCCCTGATCCTAGCTGGAATACTGTACGTTCTCTATTACCTTAGCATTGCTAAAGGGTATCAATTGACCAACTACACCTGGCCTTTGCTTGCCGGGTTTCGGAATTGGGTAGCACAGATACTGCCCCCGGAGGGAATACTGTTTGACCCGACCGTCAG
>DUWJ01000249.1 GCA_012842765.1 Bacillota bacterium
CACGGCACATATGATGGACTTCGCGCGGAGCTCTTTTCGTTCTCCACGGCGCCAGTGCCCGTAAGCGAATACCGCCAGAACAACCGCGGCCGCTATGCAGATGTAGTGGAAAATGTGGGACCAATCGAAGATAAGGATCTGCTCGCGGCTGGAAAGCCATAGAAAGTCGCCTGCGGGCAATCCGATCAAGGTAGGCAACACATTTATGCCCCCTCTCGGCTGGAGCAGCCAGCGCCAGATCGTCCCCGTAACCACCAGCGACAATGACATCGGGTACAGGAAAACCGTTCGGAAGAACGCCTCACCCCAGATGAGCTGATCGATAAGCGTAGCCAAAAGCAATCCCACAAGCAAGGACAGGCTAACGAAGAGCAATGTGAAGAAGAACATGTTTGTAATGTCCTGCCTGAACCGCATGTTCAAAAAGCCCCCGAACAGCTCGCGATAGTTCGCCAGTCCCACGTGATGGATCTCAGGATCCAGCGACATCGCCGCTTCCTGGCCCCAATCCGTCATCGACACGCGCACAGTCTGAGCTATGAATCCGTACACAAATACTGCCAAGAGCACTATAGACGGCAGGATAATGAGGGCCGCCGTCAACTGGTCTCTTCGTGATTGCATGCCCTTCACCGTCCTTCTTCTTGCAGGCGCAGGGCCCGTCGCCCTCAGGCGGCGGGCCTTGCGCCCGTTCTATGTAGAACAACCTTCCTACTTCCCTATTCCGGCCTGAATCGCCACTGCCTGGGCAGCGTTTGCTGCAGCCTGAGCGTTCTTCGTGCTCAGGAAGATGTCCATGACCGTGGCAAAGTCATTCATGAACCTCTCATTGGCCACGACTCCGTGAGCCAAAGAGCCGACGATCTTATTCGTCCTCCAGTCGCGCGCAGCGCTTTGCAGATATGCATCGTATTTCGTCAGATCCGAGTCGGTTCTGGCACTGATCGAGCCCTTAAGCGGGTTGAAGGTGTCCTGCCCGTCACGGCTTCCGAGCATCTTCAGCCATGCAATCGCATTCTCCTTGTTCTTGCAACCGACCGGGAGGCCAAACGAATCAGAGAGCATCATGAATATGCCCTTGGTGCCCGGGGATGCCGCCCACCCAAACCCGGTTCCGGGTTTGAGCTTGAGGGTAGTTGTCATGTATCCCGAAGCCCAGTCTCCCATGATGTTGAACGCGGCCTCACCCTTGACCACCATATCAGTGGCCTGCTGCCATGAGAGGGATGGCGCATCGGTATTAGTGTACTTCAAGATTTCGCCGAACAGTTCCCACACCCGGATGACTTCAGGGCTTCGCCAGGAGAGTTTGCCGTTCCACAGCTGCTCCCATTTGACAGGGCCTAGCACCGAGAGGGCTACACTTTCCCACAGGTGAGTGGCGGTCCAGTTCTCGCCCACTGACAGCGGAATAACTCCTTTTGCCTTGAGCTTTGGCGCGATCTCCAAGAACTCATCCCATGTATTTGGGACGCCAACGCCCCATTTGGCAAGATTGCCGGGAACGAAGTACAGCACGTTTGAACGGTGGATGTTCACAGGCACCGACCATATTCCCTTGTCGGTGCTGAGCAGATTGAGCAAGTCCGCCGGGAATACCTTGTTCCAGCCCTCCTGCTCATACAGCCACGTAAGATCCTCCATCCTGTTGGCCACAACCCAAGTGCCGATCAATTCCTGGCCCGCGTGGACCTGGAACGTATCCGGCGGATCGCCGCCGAGCATCCTGGTCTTAAGAACGGCCTTGGCATTGACTCCCGATCCCCCGGTCACCGTGGAGTTGATGACAGTCGCTCCCGGATACATCTTCTCATACTTGCTTATCAGCGCTTCAAGAGCAGGGCCTTCGTCTCCAGCCCACCATGAGAAGATCTCGAGTTTCCCACGGACGGCCGCATCTGCGGCTGAGGAAAACATCAGAACGATCGCCGCGCACATCGCAGCAAGCTTGAACCATCTTGATGTCCTCATTCATATCCCTCCGTCTTTAATTGATACAGCTGGCAAATCCAACTACACCAAACGCCGCATTATCATCAATAACGCACGTACCCTCCCGGCACCACCTCCATGACAGATCCAGTCATTCCTCGATCCTTGCCCCATCCACCACATCCACTACAAATGTTTTGGGTTGCAC
>DUWJ01000468.1 GCA_012842765.1 Bacillota bacterium
CCCCGGCACCGCCTGGTATTCCACGATGAAGCTGCCTGCTTCCTGGTCGTGATAGTAATAGACGTTGCCGCCACTACCCGGATTGAGGTCATCCCAGAAGATCGCAATCAGGTCGTTGGGGTCGGACGAATCAGGTATGGGGGTATTCGTCCATTCGCTCCTCGTCATCCCGAACGTCAGGTATCCGTTAGAGCAGATGCGAACCTCAGTCTTCATCTCCCCGTAGAACGGGAAGGGGAACGGAAGATCCACATCGACAAAGGACTCGTCGTACAGTTTCACCCCGGTTCCGACGTCGCTGATCTCGAACCAATCGAACGCGGGACCACCGTCATGGTTGCTGTCCATCCAGATGTACCCACACCCGGCAGGTTCGCCATTGGGATCTTTGGGGAGGTCCGGCACAATCGATATTTCGAAATTCATCGGCGCCACGCCTGTGTTGCTCACTGTCAAGACAGCCTGCTCTTCTTCACCGGCTTGAATGATCGCATTGATCTCGCCTGGTTCAACCCCAAGCACAGGCAGCCATTTGACTGTAACTGCAAGCTCGGCAATCGCCTCGACTTCGTTTTCATCTATTGCGTGGAAGGTCGCTTTGTATGCTCCGACGTCAGTGTATACGTGCTCTGTTGCGGCTTCATGCACCAGGTCGCTGCCATCGCCGAAATCCCACCAGATATCAATTATGTCGGTAGCACCCGGTTCGGTCACTGCATTGAATGCCACCTTAAGCGGCGGCTCGCCTATGGTCGGCGTCGCAGTGGCTTCGGCAATGGTAGGCCCTGCCTCGATGTGGACGATCAAGTCCACGTAGAGTATGGCGTTCTCGGGGTCGTTAGTCCTTATTCTCAAGCAACGCCTCGCATCATCGCCCGGCTTGCCCAGCGCTTCAGCGTTGATCGTGACATCCAGTTCTTCGGTTTCGCCCATGGCAACTGTGCCGTCTATTGAAGACATGGCAATTCCCGGCGCCCATGGCATGTCGGTGCTCACGAGGTACACGCGGCTATTATCTATCGATACAACCCACAGGTTGCCATCGCTGTTGAGCGCAAGTCCACCTCCATGGTACTCTCCGCCGAATGGATGCGGGAACTGGTGCACAACTTCGAGCGCGTCGAGATCGAGCCCGAATATCATGTCGGGAGACCCGTTGTTCGATACCCACAGGATCCCGTCTGGGTGCCATGCGAGTCCGGCTATGCCTACTGGGAACTTATAGGCGCCGATCACCGAGCCGGGGCTCTCGTGGCTTGGCCCATTGATATGGTAGATGATGTCCTCGTCCCATCCGCCAATGAAGAAGGTATCATCTTCCGCCCTGTAAGCAAGGCCCCGTTGCGATGAGTATGTCCAAGGCCCATCCGTGATCTTCATGACCACTGCGCCTGTTTCAGGGTCAAGTCCGTATATGCCGTTGTCTCCGCCCACGTTGACCTGCCACATCAGGTCTCGGTTGGCGTCATAGGCCATGTCGGCCACCCACGATCCTGCCCACGGCGTACGGAATATCAGCCCGGTGTGGGCGCCTTCCGGCGTCACAACATGATCCTTCTTGGCCTGCGCATCGGAGATCCAGAGGTTGCCATCGAAGCCAACGCCCCATGGCATATCGATCTGGGAAGGCACAGGCCACGACGTGATTACGTCTCCAACTGCGCCCGGCTCGATGGAGGCTGCGATTTTCTCGACCAACTCAGGCGCGATCGAGGCATAGAGTCCTTCAGCTGTTCTCGCGTTTTCATCCATCGCGATGCCCACACGCTCGGGCATTGCAATCGTCGGAGCGCCTCCGCTCTTTACCCTCACCTTGAACTCGAGGTCGGCATTGCCCTCAACGTTGCCCAAGGCGACAGTCTTCGTGACGCTGCCGCGAGGTGACAATGTGACTTCGATCGTTTCAGGCTCGCAAGTCGCACGAGGCAGCCACTTCGCTTCCACCTCGAAGCTGGCCTTATCCTCCACGCCCAGCTGGTCAACTACTGAGAAGGTTGCAATGTATTTTCCCGGTTGAGTATAGCTGTGCGTCACGTCAAGCTCGCTTGAGGATGTTCCATCCCCGAAATCCCAGCCGTAGCTTGCGATCGGGACTTCAGGCGCGTCGAACTCCGCGTTAAATGCGACTTCAAGCGGGGGTTCGCCAAACGTGGGCTCCGCAGTTGCCTGCGTGATAACAGGAGGTGCCGCCACCTCCAAAGCCACCGGCACGATGATCAGCGGGTTTTCTATATCGTTCGTCCCGAGCACTACATTGGCTTCGTGCCTACCGGGACCGAGCCGCTCGCTGTTGACTGTGATACTAATCGGCGCTGTGCCACCCGCCGGCACGCTGCCTTCTTCAGGCTCCCATGTGAGCCAGTCGCCAGCACCGATCGGCCCAAGGCCGGTCTCCACCAGGTACATGGTGTTATTGGCCTGAGATGCAACCCAAAGGTTGCCATCAGGACCGAACTCGCATCCCGCGCCTGAGTAATCGCCGTTGTAGGGATGCGTGAACTGTGCGATAACGGCATGGCTTCCCGGATGGATGAAATAGATCATGTCAGGCGATGAGTTTGCGGTCGCCACGAGTATGTCGGCCACGGGGTGGTATGCAAGGCCTGCGATGCCCACCGGCAGTGACCACTGCTCCACTATCTGACCGGGCGTGTTCCACGATTCGCCTTTGATCTTGTAGATGATGTCCTC
>DUWJ01000030.1 GCA_012842765.1 Bacillota bacterium
ATTGTCTTGCTGTGCGAACCGTTCTTTCCGCTCTGGGTTATTGTTCTACCTCATCGCTTCGCGGTCGCTGGAAGTCTGGAGGAAGCGAAGGCCCGCCCGGATGGCCAGTTCCAGGACCTCCGGGGCCTGGACCGGGCGTTCTGCCCCAGGGATGCCATGGACCGTACCACCACGGCGGATACCACCACCATGGACTATACCACCATGGTGGGCCAGGCCATGGGCGGCCGAATTGATCTGCCCACAAGTCATACCCAGGATAAGATGCACAGTTGCAAGCAGTCTCCTCCGGCAATACGTAGTAATCGTAGTAAAACGCCATATACACCCACTCCGTTCGTGCTTATGGCTCCTCGTGTTGAGGATATGTCTATCACAGGATATTCCCTGCGGTGTGGCGTGGAACTGATACAGAAAGCATTGGACATAAGGAATGCCACATGGATGCCGATAATAGAAACGAGATCCATATTTGGGCCCCATTCATGTCTGACACTCAGTTCTGTTCTTTGTGTTGGCTATAGAGACAGGCGGTGGTGTGTTTGCCTGCCCATTTAAGGGGGTATATGGGGGAAGATGAGAAAGTGGGTCATGAACATCGGCTTGACCTGGAAGTTCCTCCTGATTTTCATCGTATTTGCGGCCATTATGGGAGCTACAGCGTGGGTGTGTATGTCGACGATAAATTCTCTCGCTTCGGATGTTGACGAGATGGCCAGCAGATATATTCCGCAGCTGGAAAACGCGCTCAAGGCTCAAACGACGGCTGTGAGTATTGACGGTTACCTTGCTCAGCTTGTGATGGCCGAGGATTACGATACGCTTACATATTACGAACACAAGATAGAAGAGGCTAAGCAAGCCCATGAAAAGAACATGAGAATAGTTCAGGGACGACTCAAAACCCCAAAGGGACGTGGGGTTTATGATGAATTGCAGGGCCTATGGGAGGAATATCTCTCTTTCGTTGCAGAGGTGGAGTCTCTTGCAAGGATGGGCGCGGCAGATACGGCGAGATTTAACATGAACAATGGACAAGTTATCACGGCTGAACTGGAAGGTCTCCATGATCAGCTTGTTGCATGCGTCAAAGGAGAAACAGACAGCGTTATCGAGAGAATCCAGCTTAACGCTACTCGCAACCTTCGCCGGATCGTCTGGATCACAGCGATTGGTGCCCTCGCAGGTCTCGTTGTCGGGTTTCCTATAGGACGTTCTATTGCGGTGCCGGCCAGGAGACTGGCGATGCTTGCGCCGAGAGTGGCCGCGGGCGATTTGACTGTAGATGCGAATTCAGAAGCTGCGGACGAAATGGGCGTGCTAACGCGGGCCTTCGGCGGCATGATTGCCAACTTGCGCAACGTTGTTTCTGAATCTTCTGCAATGGCTCGTGATGTCGCCGCAGCTAGCCAGGAGCTTTCGGCGGGTTCGGAAGAAACGGCGGCGTCAATTCAGGAAGTGACCACAACAGTACGGCAAATTGCCGGTCAGGCTCAGGAACAGTCGCACTCGGCGAATGAGACTGCATTGTCCACAGCTGAACTAGGAAAGTCTATCAGACGTGTACACGAAGGAGCTGAGACTCAGGCCGACGTTGTGAGCCGTACATCTGCTGCGTACGACGAGATGGGCCATTCGTTTGACAAGACGTTGATCCTAATTGACGACGTGCGTCTGTCAACCAGGCGCAATGTTGAGGCGGCTACTGACGGGTGCAAAGTGGTGGATGGATTGGCAGCAAGGATGGCCGAGATCGACAAGAAGACGATTGCCGCGTCTGAAAGAATCAGCGAACTCGAAGGACTTTCACACGAGATCGGAAGGATCGTTGGCGTGATAGAGGATATTGCGGACCAGACCAACCTTTTGGCGCTCAACGCCGCCATAGAGGCAGCGAGGGCAGGTGAACAAGGTCGCGGGTTCGCAGTTGTGGCTGAAGAAGTTCGAAAGCTTGCCGAAAGCTCTGCAAGAGAGACAAGGGCTATTGGAGGCCTCATTCAGCAAGTTAGAGAGTCGACAGAACAGGCCGCGGCTACCATGAAACTGCAGGGGCGTGAGGTTGCGGACGGGAATTGTGCCGCCCAAGAAGCCGGCAAGACGCTTGTTGACATATCAAACGCCGCCGAAGAGACTGCCTTGGCCATTGATAGCATGATGAAAGAGATTGAACAGTTCAGGATGATTGCTAGGCAGGTGGAAGCGAACATGAAGGAGGTACTCGAGATTGCTCAGTCCAATACCGATGATGCACAGAACATGAGTGTTCACATCGGCAAAGTCGAACAGGCAGTAGAAACGATTGCGGCTGCAGCTGCAGAGAGCGCGGCATCGGTAGAAGAAGTCTCGGCTTCGACTGAGGAGATCAGCGCAGCTGTACATCGGGTGGCGTCTTCTGCCCAAACCCTTGCCGAAATGTCCGCCCGCCTGCAGCAAAGCGTTGCTAAATTCACGGTGTAGTCGGCGCAACCCGCATGTCCTTTACCGCAGGGGAATTTGTGTCGCAAAAGGCGGTCTTGATCTGCTGCGGCAATTGATGCCTGGTTGGCGGGTATGCCCGATGGAATATATGATTTCGGGAATTGTAGGCCAGCGCGTCGAAAGGCCTTCAGGGATGTTTTTTGGGGGTAGATACAGTGAAATTCAATTCACTCAGGACCAAGCTGGTTGTTGTGATTACCTGCTTGGTTTTGGCTGTTGTGGCTATCACGGGATGTGTATTCTATTTTCAAAGCTGGTCACGGGTGTTTGCCGAGATACAGCAGCGCATACTGGCCATAGCCCGAACCGCGGCTTCGAACATAGATGGCGACGAACACTGTGCCGTTGTTGAGCTTCGAATGGAAGATACCTATGCGTATGAGTCGATTCAGGAGTACCTGAGGAGAGTGCGAAACGATAATCCGGACGTGGTTTTCGTGTACACTCTGGCGAAGGATACGGATGGCGAGGTACTCATAATTGTTGACGAGACTGAGGGTGAGGACCACGCGGAGATTGGGCACCTGTATCAATCTAACCCCGCTATGGAGCGGGCTTTTGCCGGCGCCGCCTCTGTGATGGAGGATCTTGAGAGAGACGAGTGGGGTACCTTTCTTACAGCCTATGCTCCTATCTTCAACTGCACAGGTGATGTCGCCGGCGTGCTTGCTGTCGATCTGGACGCCGGCCAAGTGCTGGCGGCACGCAAGAAGCAGATATCGGCGGCGGTTTTGAGTGCTGTTGTTGGAGTAATTCTTGCCGGAGCCATAGCCTTTGCACTGGCAAAAAGCATTGCTGTGCCTGTGAAGGACACGGTAGCAATGTTGAAAGACATTTCCCAGGGGGAGGGAGACCTCACACAACGTCTTGAGGTATTGACAACGGATGAAATCGGCCATTTGGCCGAGCACTTCAACGTATTCGCCGACAAGCTGCAGGGCATAATCGGTAAGATATCAATTACGGCCAACGAAGTCGCCACGGCCAGCGAGGAGCTGGCGGCAGGATCGGGGGAAGTGTCGAAAGCGGCACAGCAAATTGCAGCATCTACAGTCCAGGTTGCCCAGGGAGCTCAGGATGAAAGCGAGCATGCCAGGCGCAGCGTAGAGCTTGCTGACAGAATGAATGAGTCCATTAACAAGTTGGCGGAGGATGCTGGGCAACAGGAGAGCCATATAGAGGAGACCTTCGAAGTCGTGGCGAGCATGATCTCATCACTGGCAGAGACAGGCGAGGGATTGCGCGTTACGTCAGAGGCTTCTGCCGATAATGCCAGAATGGCCGGTGAAGGCATAGAAAATGTGAACCAGGTCATCGAGGGCATAGAGCGCGTCAAGGAGACTACCGATGACGTGGTGGAGCGAATAGAAGAACTCGACGCCTACTCTCAGGAGATCGGCAAGATCCTCGAAGTAATAGGCGACATAGCGGACCAGACTAACCTCTTAGCTTTAAACGCCGCAATAGAAGCTGCAAGAGCAGGCGAACACGGACGCGGCTTCGCGGTCGTGGCAGACGAAGTCAGGAAGCTTGCCGAAAGCTCGGCTGCTGAGACCAAGGCGATCGCTGAATTGGTGATGAGGGTCAGGGAGGCTACCGCTGGATCGGTGGCGACGATAAGGACCAGTGCGGAAGAGGTGGAAAAGGTAAGTTCCCTCTCCACAGAAACGGGCGCCGTGTTCAACAGGGTTTTTGAGATCGCGAATCGGACGGAAAAGGACATAGAGAACATAATGGGCAAAACTGATCAGCTCCTCGAGAACAGTGCCCGAGTGGAAGAGGTTATGAGAGATCTGGTTAAATTGGCCGGCCACAATAGGGTCGTAGCCGAGGAGCTTGCAGGCTTGGCAGGTGAGGTGCGCGAGTCTGCAGATAATACTGCTGCAGTTGCCGAAGAGACTGCTGCAGCCGCAGAAGAATCTTCGGCGTCGGTCGAGGAAATCAGCGCATCGGTTGAAGAGATGACGGCTTCAGCTGAGTCTCTTTCGAGGATGGCTGGCAGATTGACCGAGCTTGTGGGGCAGTTCAAGGTCTGAAGAAAGCACGCCTGAAAGGTAGCGAGATTACGGACATTTGGCCCTAGGCCATGCAGTGCAGGATGGTTTTCCAGCCTGCACTGCTATTTCGGTGGAGGTTCGCGACTGGAAACAACATAGGATATGTGGAGTATAAGCTTGGAAACCACGCCCCATATTGACACCATTGGTTTGGAGTTCTATACTTCTTTGTTGGTATTTGAATTTGTCATGCCGATATTCCGTTCCAGGTTGGTCGGAGCGCAGATTTATGGTGTGCTCCCTGAGTTGGTGTTGGCGGGCGACTGAATTTCCG
>DUWJ01000250.1 GCA_012842765.1 Bacillota bacterium
GACGGGGTTGGGCCGCGAGGTTAAAGAGGCCAAGTCCGGGGCGAGGGCGGCCCGGGCAAGAAATGTAGTTGTGATCGGGACTTCAACCGGAGGTCCGAGGGCCCTTACGCAAGTGGTGCCATGGCTTCCTCCAAATCTGCCTGCCGGGGTGCTCATTGTGCAACACATGCCGGCGGGGTTCACGAAGTCTTTGGCCGACAGGTTGAACCAGACGTCGAAGATAAGGGTGCTTGAGGCCCAGGGGGGCGAGGCCATAACTGAAGGTGTGGCGCTCATAGCTCAGGGAGGACTGCATATGGTGGTGGAGCCTGATGGTACTGTTAGGCTAGACTCGAGTCCGCCCATGCATGGTGTGAGGCCTGCCGTCGATTTGACTATGAATTCCGCCGTCGACCTTTTTGGGAAAAAGACGGTGGGTGTGATAATGACCGGGATGGGATCTGACGGGGCCGACGCCATGGCGCGGGTCAAGCGGATGGGCGGCAAGACCGTGTGCGAACACGAGTCCACTTGCGTGGTATACGGCATGCCAAGGGCAGTTGTTGAGCGGGGAGATGCCGACAGGGTGGTTCCGCTCCCTAAGATTGCCGATGAGATTGTAGATGCTGTTCTTTCATTATAATCACTGAAGTTATGCTTGAGTGAGCCCGTGAGGTATTGCATATGAGCCTTGTTGACAACGCAGATTACGAGGTCTTCCGCAGGAAGGTACTTGCGCTGACCGGAATTGACCTCGGACTTTATAAGTCCCAGCAGATGCAGAGGCGCATAGGGAGCCTGATGGAAAGGGTTGGTGTTTCCACGTTTGCTGCCTATGGCGACCTATTGGGGCGCGATCGGGCAGAGCTGGATCGGTTCTGCGACTACATAACGATAAATGTGTCGGAGTTTTTCCGGAATCCCGAGAAATTCGATGAACTTGAGCGGGAGATACTGCCTGAGCTCCTTGCGAGGTCTCGAAACCTCAATATTTGGAGCGCAGGGTGTTCCAATGGTGCAGAGATTTATTCGGTGGCCATGATCCTTCAGGAGATAGCTCCTAGAGGATACCATCGCCTCCTCGGAACCGACATCGATACCGGGATTCTTTCAAAGGCACTAGCAGGAGTCTATGGCCCACAGGACGTGCGAAACGTGTCGGCGGCGAGGATGGCCAAGTACTTTAAGGCGGACGGGGAGTCGTACGTGCTTTCGCCTGAAATAAGGTCGAAGGTGCAATTTAAGATGCACAACCTGTTGTCGGATCCCTTTGAGAGAGGTTTTGACCTGATAATCTGCAGAAATGTCGTGATCTACTTCACAGATGAAGCGAAGCAAGATCTTTACGGCAAGTTCTGGGAAAGCCTCAAGGATGACGGAGTGTTGTTTATCGGAGGGACTGAGACTATTCTCAATGCAAAAGACATAGGATTTGCGCCGATGGCGTCGTTTTTCTATAAGAAGGTTCCTGTTCGGAAGGAAGTTGGCGTGGGATGAGAAGGATAGCAGTGGAGCATATGAAGCCAGGAATGACGCTGGCTGAAGGGATATACAACGGCTCGGGCGTGACTCAGGTTTCCCCAGGCTCGGTTCTGAGTGAAACGGCGATCGCCAGGATCCGGCAGCTTGGCATTTCACATGTCTTCATAGAGGATCCTCGCACGGATGATCTGGTCATACGGGATGCGGTCCCGTGGAATGTGGCTGCTAGGGGCAGGGAGTTGCTGCGGGATCTCGCGGAACGCGTTCGGGAGGCCGGGGGTCCGGACCATGTCAAAGTGCCCTTCGACGATCTGCTCGAGCTGGTCCATGATATCGAGGACGGGCTGCAGGGTACCGACTTGAATGTCTTGGAGATACCCCCGGTAACCCGACCAGAGGACTATCGGTATGCTTATCCCATTAATGTTGCGGCGTTGTCCATGTTCGTCACTGCCAAGGCGGGGTTGCCGCGGCGCACGACCGATGTGGGGCTGGCGGCGCTTCTGCTCGACATAGGCATGGAGCTTGCACCCGAGGAGCCCGAGAAGCATCCGGAGATGTCCCTTGCAGTGCTCAGGCAGGACGAGAGGTTTTCGGCCTACAGCAGGGCCATAGTATTTCAGCATGAGGAGAGGCATGATGGGAGCGGATATCCTCGGGGGATTGCCGGGGATGACATCGACCCCCTGGCGAAAATCGTATCAGTTGCCGATATGTACTGTAGCCTCATTTCTGAGGGCAACCCCATGGGCGAGAGGCTTGTCCCGCAGGAAGCCTTCGATTACGTGACCAGCGCGGCCGGGTTCGAGTTCGAGCGCACTACGGTGCTCGGGGTGATGCAGTATGTGGCGCTGTACCCGGTGGGCACGATGGTGCGGCTTAACACCGGGGAGTGTGGTGTAGTAACCCGGGTCTACAAAGGGCTGACAACGAGGCCCACGGTGCGGGTGCTCTATGGTGCAGATGGTGTGGAGGTTGCGCGGCCCTATGAGATGGTGTTGGCGGAGCCGGAGCACCAGACGGTGCTGGTTGCAGGGGTCTGCGAAGATTAGAAAGGGCTTGGGGGGATCGCAATGAAGGTTCAGAGCTCTCGATTTGGCGCTTTGACCGTAGACGATAGCAAGCTCATTAGTTTCCCGAAGGGGATACCCGGGTTTGAGGACTCTCGAAGGTTCTTCCTATTGGATCATCCGGGGAGCGCGAAGGTGAAGTGGCTACACAGTGCAGACGATCCGGGGCTGGCGTTGGTGGTGGCAAGTCCCTTTGAGCTTTTTGCAAGTTACGAGCCGGAGGTGCCGGATGGGGTAGCGGAGGCGCTCGGGGCCGAAGGGCCTGAGGACATGTTGGTGCTTACGGTGCTCTCAGTGCATGCGGGGAACCCGCCCAAGGTGACGGCCAATCTCTTAGCCCCGATTGTGGTATGCTCCGCTAC
>DUWJ01000251.1 GCA_012842765.1 Bacillota bacterium
GAAAGCTCTTGTAGATCAGGAAACTCGGAAACGACGTCCACGACCTCGGCAACCTGTGCGTTCATCAACTCCCCCACCTCCACAAAGTAGCTTCCCCCTAGCGGCAAACGGTCACACAGGACATGGTGCTCCATGCGACAGCTGCGCGGTGGTTAGTGCCTAGCATCCGCAGAGCGCCGTTGGATGTATCCAATCACGAATTTGCCCCCAGGGACTGACGGCGGAAAAAGTCTGGGGGGCTGTATTTCGTGATGCTCGGCATGCCGATCCAAGCGATTCCTATGGGCACGCAACGTGGAAGTGAAGACATTGCTCAGGCGATTTGCTTGCCCTCGGAAATGACAGTTGGCAGCAGAAGTAGCCGACCTGCAGCATCATGATGATTTACGTGTTTACCAAGGTCATGCCGAGAAACTCGCCTACGCCTGCAGTTTCAGCCCGAGGTTGCGTACTTAGAGATCCAGTGTAGAACACGAATTTCCACCACAACATAGCCGCCTTCCGGGCCGATCATCGGCTCAGAAGGCGGCGCATTCTCACCTGATCTTCTATTGGCAGACCGCGCCCTTACACCAATACCGCCGCCAGGTCATAGTCGCTTGCGTCTTCAATTATCACATCAACAAGTTGACCCGGCCGCAATGTTGCATCGCCTATGTATATCTTGCCATCTACATCCGGCGCTTCCGCGAAAGACCGAGCTTCCACAACGAGGTCAGACTCGTCAGACGGCCCATCCACGATCACCCGAACCTTACTGCCCACTCTAGAAAGGCCGTATTCTCGGGAGATTCGCCTCAAGGCCTCCATTGCAGCATCCCTGCGCGCCTCAGCCACGTCATCGGGAACCTGCTCAGGCATGTCGTAGGCCCGAGTGCCCTCTTCACGGGAGAACTTAAATACTCCAGCTCGCTCAGGCCTAATTATCTTTATGAAGTCCAGTAGTTCCTCGAAATCTCTATCTGTCTCTCCGGGAAACCCCACGATGAGCGAGGTGCGTATGACGATTCCGGGCACCTGCTCCCTCAGGCGCGCAACCACTTCGATCATCTGATCGCGCGAGGCGTGTCGGTTCATGGCCCGAAGCAACCTATCTGAACCATGCTGCATCGGCAGGTCTATGTATTTCACGATGTTTGGCGTTGACGCCATGACCTCAACAAGCTCATCGTCTATTCTGGAAGGATACGCGTACATCACCCTTATCCATTCAAGCCCCTCTACGCGAGCGAGCTTTCGCAAGAGTTTTGCCAACGATGGCACGCCGTACAGATCCACTCCATACACGGTCGTGTCCTGGGCTATAACGATGGCTTCCCGCATGCCGTAGGCAACTAGTTTTTCCGCCTCCCCCACTACCGCCTCTAGAGGGCGGCTCTGCACCCCACCCCGAATTGACGGGATGATGCAGTATGCACACCTGTTCGCACACCCTTCGCCGATCTTCAGGTACGCATAATGAGCAGGCGTAGTCACCACTCGAGGAGCGTCCGCCGGCTGCAGGTACCCTGGATC
>DUWJ01000252.1 GCA_012842765.1 Bacillota bacterium
CGATCTCCGGTCCCCCATAACAGCGGATTTGGGGGAAAGGGGGATGTATCAGCGCAATTGGGCCTGGGGTTTATTGCTATACACCATGCGGCATCTGCATGCCGTATCCTGCCAGGCCGAAACGCATATGCGGAATTCCTGCCACGGTCATCCCGCGCCTTGACAATGGCTCTGATGGGTTGTAGAATCTATTTAGTCGCAAGATGAAGTCTTTTCGCAGGGGAGTAGCTCAATTGGTAGAGCATCGGTCTCCAAAACCGAGGGCTGCGGGTTCGAGTCCTGTCTCCCCTGCCATTATTTCAAAAGCCACCTGGCTAAGCTCAGGTGGCTTTTGCTTTTGTTCGTGTGCTTAGGCGTGCGCTTTAAACAACGGTCATGACTCCTACTTCATCCGGAATATACAGCCTTGCTTCTGTTGCAGCCAGGACCTCTCCTATCGTCACGTCTGGCGCAATTTCGCGCAGCACCGCCCCTTCAGGGGTAAACTCTATGACGCAGAGTTCCGTGACGAGCAGGTCTACTTCGGCTGTGGCGGTCAATGGCAAAGTGCATTTGCGCACCACTTTCGATCGGCCGTCTTTGGTCCTATGTTCCATTGCTACGATGACTCGCTTTGCGCCTACTACGAGATCCATTGCGCCGCCCATTCCGATTATCCGTCCCGGAACGGCCCAATTGGCTAGATTTCCGTCCTGATCCACTTGTAACCCGCCGAGGATTGTTACATCCACGTGCCCTCCGCGGACTATCGCAAAGGACGTTGCTGAATCGAAGAATGCCCCGCCAGGCTTTATGGAAGAAGGTTGTCCGCCGGCGTTCACAAGATCCGGGTCTTCACGACCCGGTTCCGGAGGATCTCCCATGCCTACAAAGCCGTTCTCTGAGTGAAGGATAATGTTCACGTCGTGAGCAAGATGGTTCACGACGAAGGTCGGCAGGCCGATTCCAACGTTCACGACCTGTCCGGACTTGAGTTCTTGTGCTACTCTCCGTACGATAAGCTCTCGAGGTTCTATTGCCGCCACTTCAGCTCACCCCTACAACTGCGTCTACGAATATGCCAGGGGTCATCACGTGATCTGGATCGATACCGCCTATATCACGGATCTCGCTGGCCTCCGCTACGACGTAGTCAGCTGCCATAGCCATGAGCGGATTGAAGTTTCGAGCCGATTTGCGATACACCAAGTTGCCTGCGCGGTCTGCCACGTGTGCTCGAAGAAGTGCGATGTCTGCTCTCAGTGGAAGCTCTAGAAGATATGTATGACCTTCCAACTCCAGCTTGATCTTCCCTTCTTCGGCTATGGTTCCCACGCCTGTAGGCGTCAGTATGCCCCCAAGTCCGGCTCCTCCGGCGCGTATTCTCTCTGCCAGTGAGCCTTGGGGACACAATTCCACCGCGAGTTTTCCCTCGTCTTTCTGAGCGATTGCAGTGGGGTTCATACCCATGTAGCAGCAGATGAGCGTAGATACTTGCCCGTTGGCGAATAGTCTCCCGTATCCCCGATCAGGCATCGCTGTGTCATTCACAATCAATGTAAGATCGCGGACTCCCCTTCGTATCACCTCGTCTACGAGCGTCTCTGGCGAGCCCACCGCCAGAAAGCCACCGATCATCAGAGTCATGCCGTCGGTAAGGCCTTCGAGCGCTTGGTCAAGCGTTCTCAGCTTTGGCACGCTTAGCACTCACCTCCGTTATTTCTTGAGCTCCAGCATCTCCCTGGCTTCGTCCGGAGTGGCAACGTCCCTGCCTAGTTCACCTGCAATTCGAGCAATTCTGGCAACAAGCTGGGCATTGCTTTTTGCGAGGACACCACGGGAATAGTAGATGTTGTCCTCAAAACCCACTCGCACGTTGCCGCCTAGCACTATGGCAACAGCTGCAAGCTGAAGTTCAGCCCTGCCTATGCCAGCAACCTGCCACATGGTTCCAGGCGGGAGACTGTTGACGCAATGCATCAGGTCGGGCACGGTTCCAGGTATGCCTCCTGGCACGCCCATAACGAAATCAAAATACAGGGGTTCTTCTACAATATTTCGTTTGGCAAGTCGAAGTGCATTCGCTATGTGCCCAACGTCGAAGCACTCCAGTTCTGGCTTGACCCCTTTTTCCTTCATCCTGACCGCCAGGGCCTCGATTGCCTGTGGTTCGTTCATGAATACCTCATCACCGAAGTTGACTGTGCCTGTTGTGAGCGTGGCCATCTCAGGAGCGAGGTCAAGGGGACGCATTCGTTCCTCAATCGGAGTTCCTACTGCGCCTCCAGTCGAGATCTGCACGATTACGTCTGTTCGTTTTTTGATCTCTTCTATTGTCTTGCGGAATACCTCAATGTCCTGGGTTGGCTTGCCTTCCTCGTCTCTCACGTGCAGATGGACGATTGAGGCCCCCGCATTCCTGGCCTCCTCTGCGGCTTTGCCGATCTCTGCGGGGCTGAGTGGAAGGTAAGGCGCCTGTTCCCTTGAAAGTTCCGCCCCTACTAGGGCTGCAGTGATAATGAGTTTGTCCAATTGATTAGCCCTCCTTCTTAGTGGTCTCCGCGTCCTGCCCACAGCCGCAGCAATTGCCTTGCTTGCGTTGCTTATCCTTCGGGACAACACAGGTCCCACTGGCGCGGGCAACAAGGAGAGGCTCCTCCAGAATAAAGGCTGCTGAAGGATCCTTTGGATCACGGCATGCTTCTATGACTTTGTGGGCTTCAAAGGTCATTGCCCGAGAAGTATTGCCCGTTCTCACAATGCGTCCGCGGGCTTCGATATAGTCGCCCGCATAGACAGGGGCCTTAAACTCCACCATGTCATATGCGACGAAAAGCCCCTCATCTCCGTCGTGCCTTATAAGGAGTTCAGTGGCGACGTCGCCGAACAGCTGCATTAGCTTGGCGCCGTCCACCAGATCTCCGCCGTAATGGGCGTCAGACTGACTCATCCTGACCCTGATCATGACTTCTTCCATGGTATTCTCCTTTCGTCCACTCCCCTCACCTTTCTTCCGTCAGGCGCGCGGAAGTGCGGTGCTCCTTTCTTACCAATTCCTGAGCTATGTACGCGGCAACGTGAGACGGCAATGTGCCAGGCCCGAATCCCGCGTCGAATCCGAGCTCTAGGGCGAGTTCATGGCTGATTCGCGGACCGCCGCAAATCAGGAGCACATCATCCCTTATACCTTCAGCTTCGACCAAGTCTACCAGGCGCGTGAGGTTTGCTATATGCACGTTCTTCTGCGTCACAATCTGAGAAACTAGTATGGCGTCAGCGCCTGTTTCTATAGCCCTGGCAACCAAGGTCTCATTGGGAACCTGGGCCCCCAGGTTGTATGCTCGGAACCAGGGGTACCGTTCCAGTCCGTATTCGCCTGCATAGCCCTTCATATTGATTATGGCGTCGATTCCGACGGTGTGGGCGTCAGAACCTGTACACGCGGCGACTACTGTGATCTTGCGACCAAGCTTGTCTCTGATGAAATCGTTTATCTGGAAATAATCCATCTGTTCGACTTCTACTTTGGGTATGTGAAGCTGTGTGACGTCCACCGAGTGCACGCATTTGCCATATACGACAAAGAAGGTGAATGGACCTCCAAGGTCGTGGGCGCTCACGACGTCCACATCCTCAAACCCCATCTTCATCGCCAGCTGGCGCGCTGCTTCTTTTGCCTCAGGCCCGTACCTCAAGGGGAGGCTGAATGCAAGTTGCACTTTTCCGTCATCAAGGGTGTCGCCGTATGGTCTGACCCTTTCCAAATCTACTTTCGGCACGAACTACACCTCCCACCCCTTGTGAGCCGGGCCGGTATCTCTTCCGCAAATGGGTTCCAGTATTCTGGATTTCTTTCCACGACTCCGTCGAGTCCTCTGCCTCCATCGGGCGTCCGGGAGATACCGGCAAATACCCCATCTTCTATAGCCGCCATCAATCCTGTCTCCCGCGCTTGCTCTAATGTTGTTGTAGCTTTGTTGAGAACCTGCTGAGCTCGGCTTTCCACGATTCCGCCGGGCTTGAAGGTTATCTCTTCGCCCAGATTGCGTGCGTTGTTGAAGACGTATTTTGCGTTGCGGATTGCAAGGTATCTGTCGTGTATGTGCGGAGTGTGAACGGCTTCGGTGAGCATGCCGAGAAGCTGTATGGACTGGCCTGTCATCACTCCTGCCAAGTTGAACATACCGTTCATGAGATACCCTTTGAATATGTCGCCTGTCATGTATTTTGTGGGCGGCATGTATTTAAGCGGTTTGTTGGGGAATATGTCCCGGGCCATCTGCGCTTGCGCCACTTCGTAGAGAAACCCGTTAGTTGTGGCCGGGTCGATCTCGAATGCATGCCCTAGGCCGATCTGCTCGTCAGGCAAGCCTGATCGGTAAGCGAGCGCCTCATTAATGAACTGCGACGCTAGCACGATGTGGGCCTCTTCATAAGCGTCTGAAGTAGTAAGATAGTTGTCCTCTCCAGTGTTTATGGTTATGCCGGCGTAGGCATTGAGCATACGCGAAAAGTGCTGGTCTGCAAAGGTGCGCTTCATGTTGATGTCGCGGAAGAGTATGCCGTACATTGAGTCGTTGAGCATCATGTCAAGGCGCTCCATTGCTCCCATGGCCGCTATCTCGGGCATGCACAGTCCTGAACAGTAGTTGACGAGGCGGATGTACCTGCCTGTCTCGAGGCTTACCTCGTCGAGAGCCTTTCGCATGATGCGGAAGTTCTCCTGGGTAGCAAATGTTCCGCCAAACCCCTCTGTTGTGGCGCCATATGGCACGTAATCGAGCAAGCTCTGGGCGGTGCTTCGTATCACCGCGATTATGTCTGCGCCTGATCTGGCGGCAGATTGCGCTTGGCCAACATCCTCATAGATGTTCCCTGTCGCCACTATGACGTATATGAGCGGCTCAGTTCCAGGGTCAAGCTTCTCAATGAGCTCGCAACGCTTTGCGGCGTTCGCCTCTATTCTGGCAAGGCTTGCTTCAATTGCGTCTTCCAGGACTGCTCTAGCCCGATCGTCCTCGACGTCATCGAAACTGGCGAAGTCGAGCTCGCCGGCGGCAGCTTTGTCGGCGATGGCCTGCGGAGAAAGGCCTGTTGCCGCCACGGCCCTCCCCATATGGCAAGCGGCTCCGTCTCCTAGTCTCCCTGCTTCGCGCAACATATCGACTAAGACATTGGGAAGCGGGACCCCTGCGGAATCGACGCCGTCAACGCCGACTAGGCGCAAGACTGTACGCTCTATGGCAGTCGTAGTTACACGCTCTACACCTTTCATTACCTCGTCTGCTATGTCGCTTGCACATTCCCTGCATCGCGCTATCTTATCAGTATCCAGGTTGAGTTTCAAAAGCCACACCTCCCACTGCCGAGAGCCCCGCAACCACGTCAATTACAGGGAGCTCTCTGATATGTCTTGAGATCTCGAGTAGCAGATCTGCTGGATCTAAAGGCGCTCTCCACGGGGACGTGGGGTTTATGCTGATCGCGATCACTGGCGCCTTCTCGAGAACACACAGCTGTCCCCCGGATGCCTCGAATGCCTCTGCTCCTTGGTTTCCGACTGCCAACCGCGAGGGATCCTTGGCAACGACCATAAATGCCTGCTTTTTTGGGGACAACGGTTCCTTAGGCCCGCTGGCCGTGTCTGGCGGCGCGGCTCTGCGTCTCTGATTGAGCCTCGAGGCGACCTCAGCCAGAAGAACATCGCCCACCGCCCTCCCGCATATGAGGGCAACATCGTCTTCTGTGATGGCCGAGGCAATCTCCTCTTCCCTTCCCAGGATTGTCTTCCATGGAAAGACCTCAATCTCTCCATCTGCCCGAAGTATTGCCGAGACTCCTTCTTGCATTATGGGCTCTGCAACTTGCACCACGTCTGCCGGAGGCCGGGGCAACTGGAACATGTGAACAGCGCGCTCCGTCAATTCGGCAATCCTATTTGCCGAACCGTTTAGAGCCGCCCCTGTGGCCAGGACGAAGGCCCCGACTATGTCGGGCGATGCGAGGAATGTTCTTCCCGCCGCTCCGTCCACCAAGATGAGCTCTGCGCCGAATTCTCGCATTCTTCTAACAGCTAGCATCAGGTCGTTCGAATGGTTGCACCCTATCACTTCGACATGGCCCGGGGACAGAACCCTCGCCAGGACGATTTCGCCAGCAGGTGTCCAGGCCCCGAGCCGCTCCACCACGTCCAGACTACACGAACCTGTATGAATTGTAGATTCGGCAAGAGCAACGAGAGATCCCGCGGGCAGATATATTGGGGGTTTCGGAAGTCCTGTTATGGCATCATACAGTTCGCCATCTCGCCCGCCGGACGTGACGCCTACCGTGATGCCGTTGGATGTCGCCTGTCGGATCATCCTGTTGAGCACGGTCGTTTTGCCGCAATTCTTTGCAAGGCCGACTATGCCGACGCATTTGCCCGGGGCCCCCAGAGCAAGGTTAAGAAGGATCTCTCCTGGATCTCTTGCGACGCTCGAGTCCAACTGGTTCAAGGCTTGACACCATCCCATCCATAACAGCCGCGACGCCCTCTGTAGCGGGCTTCGGAATCTCTTCGCAGATGCCGCACTGATGGCACTGGCTGATCTTGTCTTCGGGTTCGGGATAAGCGGTGATGACGCCTTCGTAGTTTCGAAGAATTACTTTGGTGTCGGTCTGCGAGATGACATATTGCGGGGCGATGGGGATCTTTCCTCCCCCTCCCGGGGCATCTATCACGAAAGTGGGAACCGCGAATCCCGATGTATGGCCCCTCAAACGCTCTACGATCTCTATCCCTTTGCCTACCGATGTCCTGAAGTGCTCTATCCCCATCGATAGATCGCATTGATAGATATAGTAAGGGCGTACTCTGATCTTCACAAGTTCGTGCACGAGCTTCTTCATTATATGGGGGCAATCGTTCACTCCCTTGAGCAGGACTGTTTGATTCCCAAGGGGTATACCTGCGTCAGCCAACATCTCGCACGCTCTGCGTGACTCAGGCGTTATCTCCTTCGGATGATTGAAATGGGTATTGAGCCACAGGGGATGGTACTTCTTGAGCATATTGCAGAGCTCTGGCGTTATGCGCTGCGGCATGACCACCGGGGTTCTTGTGCCGATCCTGACTATCTCCACGTGGGGGATCGCCCTCAGCTCGCTTATGATGTACTCTAGGGTGTCATCTGGTAGGGTGAGCGGATCTCCCCCTGAAATCAGGACATCCCTTATTTCAGGCGTCTCCCTTATGTACTGGATGCCCTGGATCAATTCGTCATGGGTTATGGCGCTGTCGGTATGCCCGGCAAACCTCCTCCTGGTGCAATGCCTACAGTAGGTTGAACAAACGGACGTGACAAGGAACAGAACCCTATCGGGATATCTGTGAGTTACGTGAGGCACAGGGGAATCCACATCTTCGTCAAGTGGATCCATGAGATCATGCTCTCCCATGGAAAGCTCCTGGACGACTGGAATTGCCTGTTTTCGAACTGGACAATCAGGGTCGTCAGGATCAATTAAACTCGCGTAGTGCGGAGTTATTGCCATGCGTAACCTGGCAAGGCAGCGCTGCACCCCTTCTTCCTCTTCAGGGGTGAGATTGACTACCGACTTGAGCTGGTCAACAGTGGTTATTCTGTTTCCGAACTGCCAGTGCCAATCGTTCCACTGTTCCTTGGAAACTCCTTCCCACATACTGACATCATCTCCGTCGTTATCTTGCATAGAGATCCTCGAATATCTTGCGAAGTTTCGGGCTCTCACGCAGAGTCTCAAGGGCAATTTCCGCGTGTCCGCGGGTATAGCCGTTCCCTATGATCATCGTGACGTCACGGCCGACTCCCTCTGCGCCTAGGGCCGCGGCGGTGAAGCTCGTCGCCATGCTGAAGAAATATATGATGCCCATATCGCGTGTTGACAGTATGGACGACATCTCTGTGCCCGGAATGTTAACGCAGTTGATCGTGACGTCTGCCATTTTTCCGCCTGTCGCCTCTTCAACCATCTTCATGATCTCCAGCGGCCGCGTAGCATCGCCAGCAATCACAACATCGGCAAATCCTGTTGCCTCGGCCCGGGCTTTACTAGCTTCGCTGTGTGCCAATGCTATTACCTTTCCGGTGACGCCGGCACGTTTCTTGGCCTCATACATGCAGAGAAGGCCGGATTTACCGCCTGCCCCGATAATGAGCACGGTATCGCCAGGATGCACTAGCTTTGCGGTCTGTGCGGGGGCTCCCGCCACATCCAAAACTGCCAACGAGAGGCTATCTGGCATGTCATTCGGAAGCTTGGCATAGATTCCGCTTTCGAAAAGGATTGCATGCCCTTCAATGTCAACTTGGTCGGTATCAAGATGAACTTTGATGATTTTGTCGATGACAAGGGGAGTCAGAGTGAGAGAGACGAGGGTAGCGATCCTGTCTCCAACCTCAAGATCCGTACTGCCAATAAGATCGGGTCCGATCTTCTCAACAGTTCCTATCAGCATTCCTCCTGAACCAGTAACTGGGTTGTGGTGCTTCCCTCGGTCAGCGACGATGCCCATCATGATTTCGCCTATCCGTTTCTCGTCATTTCCGGCCTGCTTCTTGATCTGGGTGAAGCTGGCAGCGTCGATATTGAGGGTTTGAACATTAATGAGGATCTCGTTATCGCGGACTGCCATCTCATTGTCGATCTTCCATGCAGCCTGCGGCATCGAGCCCTCTGGTTCGATTACTCGGTGGGTTCCATACTTACAGCCTTTTGCCAATTGCCACACCTCCTATGATACACGCACACAAGAGATAACGTTGCAATATCCATGCCAGAGACGAAACACGCTGTAGCTGCGCTTGCCCCTGTCCAACGTCTGCTCATTTACGGGCAGCTGCCCAATTATGGGCACTGCGTGCGTGACAGTTCGCCACTTCAAGTGACATATAGAACTGCCCCGGCCGCTCCAATGACGGACCGTTACTTATTTGTCTGTATAATCGAGATCTTTTCTGCGTATGTCGGAAGCGTCGATGCTGTAACGCTTCAGCTTGTGCTGCAGAGTCTGCCTGGGTATGTCGAGGTATCGGGCTGTGGCAGAGATGTTTCCCTCGCATGTTTCGAGTGCAGCCCATATCAGGCTCTTCTCGATCTGTTCAAGGGTGGGTACCAGCGGCGCCTTGGCCTCTTCCTCTATTGCCGGCGTTGAGTTATCTCGGAACTGGCTGGTGGGCAGGAATCTATTGGCTCTAGGTCGGGATGCCGCATCTCCTGGGCCGTGCGAAAGAACATGCGGTGGAAGATGTTCTAGTCCTATGAGTGATCCGTGGGACAACTGGACTGCTGCTTCAATTGCGTGTTGAAGCTCTCTCACATTTCCAGGCCACGGATATTCCATGAACAGTTCAAATACATCACGGGTTACTCCGTGCACGTTCACGCCAAATTGTGAGCTGTAGCGCTCAATGAAGTGTTCGGTAAGCGCAGGTATATCGTCTTTTCGCTTCCTCAGAGGAGGTATTTCTATGATGATGACGCCCAGCCTGAAGAAGAGGTCGCGTCGTATCAGATTGCGTTCTACTGCTGTGGCGGGATTCGAGGACATGGCGGATATTAGGCGCACGTCTACCTTTCGCTCAGAAGACTCCCCTATTCTGCGCAATGAGCCCTCCTGCAGCACCCTGAGAAGCTTCGCCTGGAGCGGCAGAGGCATTGCGTCAACCTCGTCGAGAAACAGACTTCCTCCGTCTGCGACTTCGAAAAGCCCCGGCCGATTCTCTGCCCCGGTGAAGGCGCCCCTCGCTGTCCCGAAAAGTATCCCTTCGAGCAGGGTCTCCGGGAGTGCGGCGCAGTTCTGTGCTATGAATGGCCGGGCCGCTCGTGGGCTGGAGTTGTGGATCGATTGTACGACGAGTTCTTTTCCGGTTCCGGTCTCGCCGTAGATCAGCACTGCGGAACCGCTCTGAGATGCTCGCTTTGCACGGGCCACGACATCCTGCATGTTCTGGCTGACAGCGACTATATCATCAAAGGTGTATCTGGCCGTTCCTACCTTGACTCGATGGCCAGTCGCCGAGTGCACGCCAGCTGTTGTTATCAGCTCCGCCTGGAGATCAACTACGCGTTCTACTAGCTCTTTCACCAAGGTAACGTCTTTGGAGACCTCGATGGCGCCTATGAGCTTGGCACCGCTGTAGATCGGAAGTGTTGAGTTCATTGTCGTGATGGTGTCACCCTTGTAGTTCCGGAATGTCTGCTGCCTTACAGGGGCTGGGCGACCAGTACGAAGGACTGACATCAAGGTGCTTGTATCTTCTGATAATGATGGAAAGACGGATAGAATATGGCGTCCAACAACTTCTTGGGGGTCTAGGTTGTCGAGGGAAGCTGCAATCCTGTTGTAAAAGACTGTGATGCCACATGTGTCAACGATGTGGATTCCTTCATTGATGGAATCGAGAACGACTCTCAGATCCGCACTGAGGTGTTCAAGATCGATTGAAGCATCACGCATCAGTCACCACCACCGCAGGAACCATTTGCATGCCCAACTTTCGGCATCCAACTACAATTGTATCGTACATTGGCCAGAAACAACAGGATGAACCAGGGAGAAGAAACTTGGGAATCCGGGTGTATGACTGACCCGTGGGTGAGCTAGAAGGAAAAAGATGACTCAGCGGTGGATCGCTTGGCTCCACCAAAGAGTCATCCTACCAAAGCTCCATATACTTCGTTCAGTCTTTTAGGGCACCATCGAGCAGAATCTGGATGAGTTGATCGAAGGAAATCCCTCGCGCCCGGGCGGCGTCAGGCAGAAGGCTCACCTCAGTGAGGCCTGGGAGCGTGTTCACCTCGAGAACCCATACACTGCCATTCGGTTCGACTATCATGTCGACTCTCGAGTAACCGCGACACTTCAAGGCAGCATGGGCAGCCAAAGCGAGCCTCTGGCACTCTTTCTGTGCGGCATTTCCAATTCGAGCAGGGATTACGTGCTCAGACATCCCAGGAGTATACTTCGATTCCCAATCGTAGAACTCGTTCTTTGGCACTATCTCAAGCACCGGCAGCGCCTCTGTATCATGGTTACCTAGGACGCCTACGGTAACTTCCGTACCCTTGATGAACTTTTCGACGACTGCTTCTTCATCATAGTTGAAGGCGTACGATAATGCATCTTGAAGAGCGCCGTCATCCTTAACTATGCTTATTCCGACAGTCGACCCCTGCGAAGATGGCTTCACTACACACGGAATGCCGATGCTCAAGGCGCGCTCCAAAGCCGATTGGAACGGGGAATGGCAATCCACCACTACATAGGGGGGAGTAGGGATTCCTGACACTTCAAAGAGCGCCTTGGAGATTGTCTTGTCCATGGCGATTGCGCTGGAGAGCACCGATGAGCCGGTGTATGGGATGCCCATCAACTCGAGGGCCCCTTGTATACAACCGTCTTCGCCGTATTTCCCATGCAGCGCGATGAAAGCCACATCGGGGCGGAGCTCGGCCAGCACACCGATGGCGTTGTCCGCCGGGTCGACTGATATGACCTCATGGCCTAGCCTGCGCAAGGCGGCCTCTACCTGTGCGCCTGATTTGAGTGAGATCTCTCTCTCACTCGAAGATCCTCCCATGAGGACAGCTACTTTCATCTGGGTTTGATCATCCAATGACGTCACCGCCGTTTCTAGCTGAAGTAGACCGACACTGCACACTATCACTTGGGCCAGACACGAAAAATCTCCCGCAATGTGCAGGTGGTCGTCTTGATCACTATGAGAAGGTATGCGATTCCGCAGACAAGCAGAAATCCTCGGGCGATTGCAGCATGACGCCACTGGGCATCGCTCATATCGGCGCTCCGCTTGAACCAGAGCACCACGACGAGAATAACCACGGCAATAACGGATCCGATCATGAGCAAAGCCGCCATAGCTTCATCACCGATGCATACTATGCCGCCCTACAGACGAATGTCCCACTCCTTAAGCATATCCGCTGTACGCCGACAAGTTGCATCGAACCTTAAGGGAGTGATTGAAACAGCTCCGGTTCTGATGGCTTCCGTATCCAGTCCGTCATCGGATGGAGGGGTATCCGGGTCCCCGGATAGCCAATAGTATGGTCGTCCACGAGGATCTACCCTACGCTCGAAGATGTTATTATACCGTTGAACCCCCAGCCTGGTGACGGCCACCTTGCCTGAGTTGAAGCCATCCGGAACATTCACGTTGAGCACCACCCCTTCTGGCAGGCCCCTAGTGGCCACTTGAGAGGCGAGCTTTGCCGCTACGCGAGCCGCTGGCTCATAGTCTGATGGGTCATATGATCCTGTGGAAACCGCAATCGCCGGTATGCCGGCAAACGCGCCTTCGGCTGCAGCAGCTACTGTGCCAGAGTATATGACGTCGGTTCCCAAGTTAGGCCCGCGGTTGATGCCTGAGAGGACTATGTCGGGACGTTCCGGCAAGAGCTCTTCTAGGGCCAGCTTGACACAGTCGGACGGCGTGCCGCTGACCGACCACGCCTCAGCCTCGATACCCCTAAACGCAGTCTTCTCCGCCCGGAGCGGAAGCCCCATTGTCAGGGCATGACTTATCGCGCTCCTCTCTCGGTCTGGCGCGCAGATCCAGAGCTTATCTGCGATTTCAGCGATGGCTCTGGCAAGGGCCAGCAATCCAGGCGCCCATATGCCATCATCGTTCGAGATCAATGCTTTGAGAATGGGAAAGACCTCCTACTGTGACCCAAGACTAGAATCTCTCGATCTCGGCCTTAAGTATCCCAGAAAGGCTGAGAACATGCTGAAGCAAGTCTGCCTGGGCCAACTGGGGATCCCTGCCAACCATGTTGGACGAGATTGTGACGTCGATCGATACAATAGAATTCTCCCTGTCAACGTTTATCTCGGTTTCGACTATGTTCATTCTGTATTTTCCAATTATAGTGGCAATTTCGCCAAGTAGCCCCGGCCGGTCAATGGCGTTCACCTTGAGCACGGCTTCTCCATGTGGAAAGTATTTTCTTTCGACCCTGCTCATAATCACCAAAATGAACTGGACCAACACTGTTGCGCCTATTGCCGGCCACACCATTCCCGCTCCAATGGCAAGGCCTATTCCTGCTGTCGTCCAAAGGCTTGCTGCAGTTGTAAGCCCTCTGATGGAGAGGCCTTCTCTCATGATCGTGCCCGCTCCCAAGAAACCAATGCCGCTGACAACTTGCGCCGCAACTCTGGCAGGATCGTGCAGACCGGAACCGGCAGGGCCAAAACCATGTATGCTGACAATGGTGATAAGGGCCGACCCAAGGCATACCAAGGAGTGCGTGCGCAAGCCGGCGGACTTGCCTTGCCTCTCCCTCTCAAGCCCTATTACTGAGCCTATCAATGTTGCGAGGCTCATCAGCCCTAACTGCTGCCAGAGCAAAGCTCTATCCATACTCCCCCCTCCAATCGCTCTAGCTTACCACTCTAGCGTGGGATTCTGCTACAATGCCCATTACTTGCTCGGCGGTTGCGCTCACTAGTTCGCGCGCCTTGTCCAACGCCTCTATGACGGGAGTAACCGCTTCGTCGCCAGCTATCTCCTTCAATGCTTGCAGGGCGGGAATGCGCAAGTCCTCGTTTTCTATGCATATGGCGACTAGAGGTTCTACTGCCCTGATATCACCAATTATTCGAAGCGCTTGTATCGCTGCGATTCGGACATCGCGCGAGTCGTCCTCGAGGCAGTCTGCCAAGACGTCGAATGAAGCTGGATCACCTATCTTGCGCAATGCCTCCACTGCTTCATACCTCACGCCGCGGTCTGCGTCGCGCGCCAACGCAATCAGGTGCGGCACTGCCCGGTCTTCGCCCATATCGCCCACGAGTTTAGCTGCGCGTTTTCTTACGGTGATGTCTTTAGAACATAGTTTTGCTTCGATCAGGGGCCACAGTCCATCGCGATCCACAGACTTCAGAGCGTTGCACGCGCTGTAGTAGACGTATACGCTCTCGTCGCGTAATGCGCGGACTAGCGGCAACAACGCCGCATTGCCGCCGCACGAAGACAGCCCCTCAACCGCCCAGACCCTAACTCCCTCGTCAGGGTCTGAAAGCGAATCTGCAAGCAGAGGGATGCATCTTGAGTCCTCCAACTTGGAAAGCCCGTAGGCTGCGGCTCGCCGCGTAGCATCATCCCCGGTTGCCAAGAGGTCGGCCAAGAGTCCCAACAATCGCGTCCTGATAGAAGCTATCTGATCAGCAACGTTCCGTTTACAACAGATATCCGCGGTTGTTAAGTCCTGCTCCAGGGTTTTAAGTTCCTCAACTAGAGCCTCTATTCGCTTGGAATCAACCGATGCTGTAGACAAGAAACGCACCCCCGGCACATAGTCTCAAGGGGCAAAATAATCAGCAATGAGTCATTTGGCCCTGAGAGCGA
Source organism: Bacillota bacterium (assembly GCA_012842765.1). Lineage (GTDB taxonomy): Bacteria > Bacillota > DTU025 > DTU025 > DTU025 > UBA10085. The sequence continues at coordinate 14,376 of DUWJ01000252.1, forward strand.
ATTTGTTCTCAGTGCCCGAAAGCAGTCGCTCAATATTCGATCTGTGCCGCACAACGGCCAAAACGGCCAGAATTGCGCAGACTATGACATACGCTGAGGGATATCCCATGAAATAAGCGGCTATGGGGGTTGCTGCCACTCCAACCATCGATCCCAAGGACGCATACCTGAAGGCGCACACCAGCCCGAGCCAGACTGCGGCAAGGATCAGGCCAACCGGCGGCATTATGGCAAAGATGAATCCAAAAGTCGTGGCTATGCCTTTGCCGCCCCTGAATCCCAGGAATATCGACCAGTTATGGCCTGCCACAACGGCCAACCCTGAAGCCGCGATCACCCAATCGTTAGCCCCCAGGGCACTCCCTAGCAAGACAACCGCCAGGCCCTTAGAGGCGTCGAGCAGGAACGTCACGAACCCAAAAGGAAACCCGAGGGTCCGAAGAACATTCGTCGCGCCTATATTTCCACTTCCATGCTTTCTGACATCTACTCCGACCAAAGAAGTCCCTAGCAGCAAGCCAAAAGGGATAGAGCCGATAACATAAGAGATGGACAAGAGGATTACTGGCGACAATGTCACTGGGCTTCACCCTTCCGATCTAGTCTCTCGCTCTGAACTGCACTATTATGGGTGTTCCGGAAAACTCGAACGCCTCGCGAATGGCATTCTCTAGGTAACGCTTATAGGAAAAATGTATCAACTCCGGGTAGTTGGTCCAAACCACGAAAAGCGGAGGACGCGACGATACTTGGCTCGCGTAGAATATGCGAACCGCCTTCCCCTTGTCGCTCGGGGGAGGGTTTCGCAGGACTGCGTCTTGCACTACTCTGTTCACCATCGATGTCTGAATCCTGCGTCGGTGGTGCATTGCCCCTTTCCTCACTGCGTCTAGGAGTTTGGTTATTCCCCTCCCCGTAAGGGCCGAGACGAAAAGGACATCGGCATATGGCATAAAATTCATCATGGTTCTGACTTTGCGTTCATAATCCCGCGCGAAAGCCTTATCCCGATCAACCATATCCCATTTGTTGACCGCAATAACCCCTGCTTTTCCTGCTTCATGGGCGTACCCGGCAATCTTCGTGTCCTGCACAACCGGATCAGAAGTACCATCTATCACTGTTACCGCCACATCGCATCTGTCCACCGCGGCAAAAGCCCTGAGAACGCTGTACTTCTCCACCCCGGGATCGACCTTGCCTCTTCGGCGGATCCCGGCAGTATCAATAATAACATATTTGGTCCCATCGTAATCAAAGACTGTATCGAGAGCGTCCCGCGTGGTGCCGGGTGTATCCGAAACGATGGAACGCTCTTCACCGAGAATCCTGTTTGCCAGCGAAGACTTCCCCACATTAGGCCTGCCGACCAGCGCCACCCGGATTGGATCATCATCTTTTTCAGCAGGCTCATCTGTTTGAGGAGGCAATGCCTGTACAACTGCGTCGAGTAAGTTTCCTATGCCTATTCCATGAACCGCCGAGACGGGCATCGGATCCCCTAGCCCGAGAGCGTAGAATTCGTAGTCCATGTGGGCCGGATGATCCACTTTATTCGCGGCGAGAATCACAGGTTTTCCGGCTATGCGCAGCAGCTGGGCCACGTCCTTATCGTCAGATGTGATGCCAGAACGGGCATCTACAACGAAAATGATGACATCAGCCGCTTTCATGGCGTGCTCGGCATGTTCTCTTGTCTGCGTCGAGATGTCGTCTGCTGGATCGGCTTCAATCCCACCTGTATCGACAATGGCAAAGGATCTACCCGACCACTCCGCCGTGGAGTACACCCTGTCACGGGTAATGCCGGGCGAGTCGTCCACGATCGATGATCTGCTCCTTATTATGCGATTAAAGAGCGCAGACTTGCCGACGTTAGGCCGTCCAACAATGGCTACGAGCGGTTTAGCCACATCATTCACCTCGCATTCGGTGGGTGCAGAGCAAGTATTGACTCGACGAGCCCTCGCGCGGTGGTAGGGGCTACCACCACCGGAACGCCCACAGAAGAAGCTATGCCCTCCACTGTGACATCGTCAAGCAGAGACCTTTCGCCGCTTTTCAACATCACGTCGGGGATCACGACGAAATCGCCAAGACGACCCCGGGATGCTTCTTCTTGCAAAGACCGTATGATGTCTGCGCCAACCACCAGTCCGGAAACGGTAATGGATTCTCCGAAGAACTTATTCTCCACAGGCACCAACCGGACCTTTACCCCGTGAATCCCGTTCAAAGAGTCGCACGCGTCGCGTATTACTCGCGCGCCTAGAACGCCCGTTACCACAGTTGCGCAGATCCTTCCCGGGACTGAGCATGGAAGTTCTAGAGCGATCTGAGCAAATTCATCCAGAAATAGGCG
>DUWJ01000031.1 GCA_012842765.1 Bacillota bacterium
CCGGTGGACATTGCAATAGTTGCGGCGCCTCATTTCAATGTCGAGCTTGAGCACGATCTCACTGGCGCGTTGCACCTCTTTTTTGCGCAGAAGGTGCCCGATGACTTCCGTTCTGAAGCAGAATCTCTTGCCGAAGGCGGGGCGTCATTGGGACAGGGACTGTCTGAGGGAGGAACGGAGCCCGAAAAGGCGGCCGATGAGGAGATGGGCGCATCCGCTGGAAGTGCCTCCGGTCTGCATGGGGGGCGGCATGAGGGGTCAGAGTCGGAACTGGTCGATGGGCTAAGATCGTCCGTTTCGGTATCCGTGTCTCCTGCGGAAGTAAGTATTGAAGGCCCAGAGACAGCGGTGTCCAGGGTTGCGCGTGCTGTTGCCATGGTGGCTGTCGGACATGAGTCAACAGTTGTTGTCCCGGTGCTGGCTCTCGATATCCATGGCCAGACGGTGTCTGATGTGATCGTCTATCCGGAGACGGTGACAGTCGATTTTTACTCTAAGGCAATATGGTAAAGCTTGTAGCCGGCGAATGCGGCCTGGCGCAAGAGACGGGGGGCTCAAATTGGGCAAGCTTTTTGGAACAGATGGGGTCAGGGAGGTTGCGAATACGGGACTCACGCCTGAGCTGGCATTCAGATTGGGGAGAGCAGGCGCCTCGTCAGTCCTGTCCCGAAGTGGGGCGAGACCGACGATAATCGTCGGCGGCGATACGCGGAGATCCACTGGAATGCTTGAGTCCGCGTTGTCCGCTGGCATAAACTCGGCTGGCGTTGACGTACTAGATGTGGGTGTTATTCCGACGCCTGCAGTAGCGTATTTAGTTGTCAAGTTCGGAGCGGATGCGGGAATTGTGGTGTCGGCGTCGCACAATCCTGCCGAGTACAACGGTATCAAGTTCTTCGGCCCGGATGGCTTCAAGTTTCCCGACGAAGTCGAGGACATCATAGAGAAGAGGGCATTGGCGGGCGGGAGCGGGGAGATGGGTTCTGTGTTGTGGTCGGAGGACGATGGACTGCCCCGACCATCGGGTTCGGGTTTGGGAATGCGCAAAGAGGCGCCTGATGCTTGGGAACGATATGTGGAGCACGCGGTTGAGTCGGCCAGCTGCAGGCTGGATGGATTGCGCGTCGTTCTAGATTGCGCTAACGGTGCTTCATGCCTGACGACGCCAGCCGCTTTTCGTGAACTTGGCGCCGAGATTATCGTCATAAACGCATCTCCCGACGGTGACAATATCAACTGCGCTTGCGGATCTACGCATCCTGACGAGTTGGCGGCGGTCGTAGTGGAGCGCGGTGCTGATATGGGATTTGCTCATGATGGAGACGCGGACAGGGTGATCGCTGTCGATGCTGATGGACGCATTGTAGATGGCGATCAGATAATGGCGCTATCCGCCATCCACAGGCATTCTCGAGGGGGCCTTCCGGGGCGGGCTATCGTCGCTACCCAATACAGCAACCTGGGGCTTACTCATGCCATGGAATCTATCGGGTGTTCTGTTCTCACAGCTGATGCAGGAGATAGATACGTGCTCCAGATGATGCTCGAGAAGAACCTCGTTATTGGGGGAGAGCAATCGGGGCATGTCATATTCCTGGAAAAGGCGACGACTGGGGATGGGCTTATTACAGCGATAGAGGTCGCAGGAATAGCTGTGGAAACAGGAAAACCCCTTTCGGAGTTGGCCGCTGTGATGACCAAGTATCCGCAGATAATGGTGAACGTCCGCGTAAGCCGGAAGGACGACTATTACCACTCAGACACGATAGCGGAAGCGGTAAAGGCAGCCGCGGCCGAGCTGGGTTCGAGTGGTCGACTCTTGGTGCGACCTTCGGGAACTGAACCCGTTGTTCGGGTGATGGGTGAAGGAAAGGACGAGGCTAAAGTCGACCGGATAGTGCAGTCTCTTGCCGAGATTATCCAATCGGAGCTCTGCTAGACGGGCTACGGCGGGTTGAGGAGTCTCAAGGATGTGTTGCCAACGCGTGCTCGGTATAGGAGTGGACATTATCGAAATCCGAAGATTTCATCGCATTGCTGCTGTTGCGCCTCAAGGGGTCGCCCAAAGGCTTTACACGGCAGAGGAGCTCTCAGACGGGCGCATTGGTCGTCCCGAATACCTCGCCTCTAGGTTCGCGGCGAAAGAGGCGGTGATGAAATCCCTAGGGTGTGGAATGGATTCGATAGCATTCACCGATATAGAGGTTTTTCAGGATGAATATGGACAACCTCATGTGAGGTTGACTGGGAGCGCCCGTGCGCGTGCGGATTCTATCGGGGCGCGCACGGTCATGATATCCCTTTCGCATTCAGACGAAATGGTGTGTGCTTTTGCGGTTTCAGTGGGGGGTGGTTGCAACGAGGGTTGCGACTCCAGATGAGTCAAGAAGAATAGACAGGGACGCTATCGAGCTGTACAAAATAGATGGAATAGTTCTAATGGAGAATGCCGGAGCCGCTGTAGCAAGGGTAGCAGTTGAGATCGGAGCCGAGCGTAGTGGCTGGAGTGCCGGAAGGCCCTCTGTCTGCATATTTGCGGGAAAGGGTAACAATGGCGGCGATGGCTTCGTTGCGGCGAGGCATCTTGTGGGCTGTGGTGTGGACGTCTCAGTCTACGTAACCGGATCTTTGGACGGCATATCAGGAGATGCCCGCACAAACCTGGACATACTTAGGAATATGGGAGTTGACGTTGTTGGGCTCACTTGCGAAGAAGCTTGGTCGGCGGCGGCGGATGATCTTGCTGTAGCCGATGTAGCAATCGACGCCATACTTGGGACTGGCGCTAAGGGCGCGCCTTGCGGGGAGCCTGCGCGGGCCATATCAATGATGAGCAAGTCGCCTGTGCCTATCGTGGCGGTGGATGTTCCAAGTGGCGTAGATGCGGGGAGCGGAGCTGTTGCCGGGGCTTGCGTAACGGCTCACACAACTGTGACATTTGGGTTGCCCAAGACGGGGTTGTTGATGTACCCAGGAGCGGCACACGTAGGTTATCTATTGGTGGACAGAATCGGATTGCCGCCTGCGTTGACAGATTCGCCCAAAATCAAGACGTGCATAGTTTGCCCTGACGATGTGAGTGCAGCTTTGCCGCAGCGGAGGCCTGATGCTCATAAAGGCGACTGCGGACGTGTTCTGGTGGTGGCGGGTTCCCGGGGAATGGTTGGCGCTGCGGCGCTAGCTTCAATGGCGGCTCTTCGCGCCGGAGCGGGTTTGGTTTACCTGGCTGCTCCGGAAGGCGTGGCAGCTCAGGCGTGTGCAGGGCTCACGGAAGTTATTGTGAGGCCTCTGCCTGAAACGAGTTCGGGATCGATTGCCGGAATTGCTGTGGACAGAGTCTTGGACGAGGCTGCCAAGTGCGATGCTGTAGTGGTCGGCCCGGGGCTCACTTGCTCTGACGACTCGAGGCTGATCGTGGAGGCTCTGATAGCAGAGGGCCAAACGCCCATGGTGATTGACGCAGATGCGCTCAATCTGCTTTCAGGTCGGGTTGACACGCTTCAGCGGGCGTCGGCACCTGTCGTGCTTACGCCTCACCCCGGCGAGATGAGCCGACTCGTGGAGGCAGGGGTTGAAGAGATAAATGCGGACAGGCTGGAGTGGGCTCGGCGCGTTGCCCATCGTTCAGGGGCGGTAGTCGCACTCAAGGGCGCCCGGACTGTGACGGCGACTCCGGACGGGATTGCCTACCTGAACCTTACGGGCAATTCCGGCATGGCAACGGCTGGCTCAGGAGATGTGCTGGCAGGAGTTATTGGATCATTGATGGCGCAGGGGGTCCCTCCGCAGTGGGCAGCTGTGTCCGGCGTGTATTTGCACGGTTTGGCCGGGGATTATGCTGCGCGTGAAGTTGGATTACATGGAATGGTAGCGGGTGACATATTGCTTCGTATCCCCAAGGCATATCATGATATCGTTGAGGAATCTGCCGGGCTGTGGGACATGATGTCAGTAAGGAGCGCCCAATACAAGAAAAAGGTGGTGAATCCTGCTGCAAGGGGTTTATCAGCCCGGAATGAGGCCAACGTGGGTAGAAGTTAATACGGGAAACATTGCAAGGAACTTGAGACAAATCAAATCGACGTTACCCAAGGATACGCAGATACTGGCGGTGGTAAAGGCAGACGGATATGGGCATGGAGCTGCTCCAGTCGCCATCCGAGCGCTCGAGGAGGGAGTCTCCTTTTTGGGGGTGGCCCTGGTTGAAGAGGGAGTTGCGTTGCGCAGGGCAGGGATAGCTGCGCCCATCCTTTTCATGGAGGACTTGTTCCCTTGGCAGGCGCTTGACTTAGTAAGATACGGGTTGACTGCCACAATTGCGTCCTACGAGTCGGCGGAGATGCTTTCCGAGGCCGCAATGGCCCTGGGGAAGAAGGCCAAAGCACATGTGAAGGTCGATACCGGAATGGGGAGGCTTGGGCTTCCGCCGAACGAAATAGCCAACCTTGTGAGGCGTGTGGCAGAGTTGCCTGGGATCGAGATAGAGGGGATCTTTACGCACCTGGCTTGTGCCGAGTGTAACTCGGAGATGACGGGACGGCAACTTGAGCAGTTTGATGACATAACAGAGAAGTTGCGCAGAGAGGGACATGAGATACCCATTCGCCACGTTGCAAACAGCGCTGCGATGCTCTCTCTGCCGGAGGCGGCATACGACATGGTGCGCGTAGGAGGCATCATGTATGGTCTTTCGCCGTTGGGAACCGTTGCTCCTGAAAAACCATGGGTGCCTGCGCTTTCTTTCCATACTAGGGTGTCATATGTCAAGCTGGTTGGCCCTGGCACACCGGTGAGCTACGGGGCGACGTATGTAACATCAGGTCGGGAGATCATTGCTACCTTGCCGGTAGGTTACGCAGATGGCTATCCGCGGGCCCTCTCCAACGTCGGAGAAGTGCTGATAGGCGGGGAACGATGCCCTGTGGTTGGCAGAGTATGTATGGATCAGACCATGGTTTCGTTGCCCGCTGATTCGGACGTAAGGGTGGGTGACGAAGTGACGCTCATCGGGGCTCAAGGTGGGGATCGGATATTCGCCGAAGAGCTGGCGAAGGCTGCGGGAACTATTGGATACGAGATCGTTTGCGCGATAAGCAAGCGCGTGCCAAGAGTCTACGTGGCGGGCGATGAATAGGAGCCTAGATAAGAGCATTGCGCTGGGACGGGCAGAATGCGGGCTCATTTGCTGAGCTTGCGGGCGGCAGGCATATGTTGGGCATGGACCCTTGTTTGGATCTATCCCCAGCCAGAAGGGGTAATCGAAGGCTTCTTTCCATCTGTTCCTTGGGTTGACAGTGAAATGTGCACGAATATATAATTGGCTTGTATGTGAACATATATCAGGAAGCACAACTCGGGTGGGGGTGTAGGCCATGACACTTCTTAGAAAGATAGTGGTAAGCATGCCGGCCGGGCTTCTGGAAGAACTGGATGTGTGTGCTAGGCAGTCAGGCCGCAACCGCAGCGAAGTTGTGCGCGAGGCAATGAGATCGTACCTGTCCCAGCATGCCCGTTCCGACCTGCGTGAGAAGCTGAAACATGGATATATTGAGATGGCCTCGATCAATCTGGAGTTGGCGCGCGAATGTGCTGCTGCTGAAGACGAGGCCTTTGCTGTTTCTGAACGCTTCCTTGCAGGCGGTGACTAGCTTTGGATGTGAAGAGGGGCGATGTCTTCTATGCGGATCTCAATCCAGTGGTGGGGTCGGAACAAGGGGGGCTCCGTCCTGTTCTGGTGATCCAGAACGATATCGGCAACTACTACAGCCCGACCACGATAGTCGCCGCACTTACTTCCCGAATCAAGCGGGCGAAACTTCCAACACATGTAGAACTTCCTGCCGGGCAGGGATACCTTGCCGTGGACTCTGTTGTGCTTTTGGAGCAGTTGCGCACAATCGACAAAACGCGTCTGCATGACCGAATCTGCACTCTCGACGAGGAGATTATGAAGAGGGTGAACAGAGCGGCTGAGATCAGCCTGGGGCTTCTGGAAATCTGAATCTGATCTCACCCCGGCCATATTGCGAGGCCGGGATCATTATGTACCTTCGAGGTGAGCTCCTGTGCCGCCTTTGATCTTGATTTCGAGCGACTTTGAGTCCGGGACCAACGGCAAAATCGCTGTAGGAGTCGAATACGCGAAGGCAATCTACCGGTCGGGAGGGATGCCTTTGATCTTGGCACCTCCAATGGGTTGCGCCGACTCCAACAGAGTTGCCCATGGCATTCTGTCCGATGCCTGTGGGCTGCTGCTCACGGGCGGAGATGATGTTGATCCCAGGTTTTATGGTGAATCCCATGCTCATCCCAAGATAGGCGCTATCAATCCTGTGCGGGATGAGTTCGAAATAGCTCTTGCGAAAGCCGCACTGAAGCTCGATATCCCCGTGCTGGGGATATGTAGGGGAGCGCAGATACTAAATGTTGCAGCGGGGGGCGGACTGATCCAAGATATTGCCAGCTGCGTAGATGGTGCCCATGCGCACCGGGTTTCTGCGCCAAGGTGGCATCCAACCCATCGAGTCATGCTTGCTCGCAATTCTATATTGTTCGGAATATTTGGAGAAGAAACAATCTGGGTAAACAGCTTCCATCATCAAGCCGTCGGTCCTGTAGCACCAGGATTTTCGGTGACCGGTGTGGCTGACGATGGAGTTCGGGAGGCGATAGAAAAACCCGGTTCCCGCTTTGTAATGGGGGTTCAGTGGCATCCAGAAGGTCTCGCGGAGAGGGATGCGCAGTCTTTGCGCATATTCACCGAATTCGTCAATGCTGTACGAGGAGTGTAGTGAATTGCCTACAATGTCTGCGCCGCTGGTGCAAGTTACCAGAGGAGAACTGGTTGAAAGCCTCCACAGGGGCCACATAGCTGTAGTTGATTGCCGCGGCAATGTGCTGTGGCAGGCAGGAGACCCCATGTATGTTACGTATTTCAGGTCTTCGGCTAAACCGTTCCAAGTGTTGCCAATTATCGAGTCTGGCGCGGTTGACCGATTCGGCATTACCGAGAGAGAGCTTGCGGTTATGGCGGCCTCCCATCATGGGGAAGATTGTCATGTGGAAGCTGTAATGAGCATTCTGGGCAAGATAGGTCTAGATGAATCATGCCTGAAGTGTGGAGTGCACAAGCCTACCAACCCGACACAGGCTGCCCGCCTTGCTAGGGAAGGAATCCCTGTCACGCCGGTTTTCAATAATTGCTCAGGCAAGCACGCCGGGATGCTTGCCTATGCAACGCACAAGGGATATCCCATCGACAATTACGTTGATAAGGAGAGCTTGGTCCAGATCGATATGTGGAAGGCAGTTGCTGAGATCTGCGGGCTTTTGCCTGAAAAAGTTGTGCGCGGAGTGGATGGGTGCGGTGTTGTGGTCTTTGGGATGCCCATCGCTAACATGGCCTACGCCTACGCACGGCTAGCCTGCCCCGACATGTTGCCTGAGCGTTTGAGAGAGCCTGCTCGGCGCGTCACTTCGGCAATGGTGGAGTACCCGGAGATGATAGGGGGCACACTCGATTTCGGATCTAATCTTATGAAGAATAGCAAAGGCGCGGTATTCGCCAAGGGCGGCGCTGAGGGCCTTTTCTGCGTAGGTGTTCCGAAACGCGGGATAGGGATAGCTGTTAAAATCGAAGACGGAGGATCCAGAGGGTTGCAGACTGCAGTTATGGAGACTCTGCGCCTATTGGATGTGGTTCCCCAAGAGACGTTCGCTGAGCCGCAGACATCTATTGTGGCGTTTGTCCGCAATTGCCGGGAAGACGTTGTTGGGGAGATCTCTCCATGCTTTGAGCTCGCAGAAGGCAATTCTCGTTTGTCGGTTTGACCTTGGCCGGGGGAGTGGAGTATAATCTTGCGGCTAATAGGGTCAGCACAGGCACATTGCGAGGTTATGCGGATTGAGCATGAATAAGGGTGAAAACTTGAAGTTTATGTCGAATTCGCCTGCTGATACCGCCGCTTTAGGATGCAGGCTCGGCAGACTGCTGGGGCCTGGGGATATTGTTTGCTTGGAAGGCGGTCTGGGTGCAGGCAAGACTTGTTTGGCGCGAGGGATTGCCAAGGGATTGGGTGTTGACGAAACATCTGTATCGAGCCCAACTTTCGTGCTTGCACAGGAATACCGGGGCAGGGTTAGAGTATATCATCTAGACCTTTACCGGCTGTCCTCAAGCGATGAAGTGGAAGAAGCAGGCCTTGATGAATACATCTGGGGCGACGGAGTCGCCATCATCGAATGGCCTGGAGTCTATGTTCCATTGAGGGAGCATGACAGGCTTATGGTGGAGATTACTCAGGAGCCGGTCAGTCTCAGGCGGGAGCTTGTGTTGACTCCATACGGGCAGAGATATCGACGATTGCTGGAGGAGATGAGGCCGTGCTGATCCTCGCTGTAGATACGTCTACCATGGTTGGGGGCGTCGCTCTCATCAATGATGGAGCCCTCCTAGGAGAACATGTTCTGAACGTAAGAGCTACCCATTCGGAGAGGCTTATGTCGTCAGTAGATGCCACGCTTACAGGCGCCAACATTGCTCCCGGTGATTTGGATGCCATAGCATGCGGCGTAGGGCCTGGTTCGTTTACAGGAGTCCGCATAGGGGTGTCTGCAGCCAAAGGCATGTCGTACGCCCTCGGAATTCCGTTGGTGGGAGTGCCGACTCTTGATGCCCTTGCTTACGGGCGTAGCCCCGGGTTTTCTGAAGTGTGGTCGATGATAGACGCTCGCCATGGGCGTTGCTACGTGGCCTGTTACAAGCCTTCCGATAGCTTCGGCGCTGCAAAACGGATATTGGACTATTCTGTCCTTGATGTCTCTCAGATAGTTGATTCAGCAGGCGCTGACGGGGATCGTGTTCTTTTCGTTGGCGATGGTGCCCTTGCGTATTCCGACTCTTTGCTTTCGGCTTTTCCTGGACGCGGGGTTGTGCCGCCAGCGGCGTTCGGGATTCTCAGACCGGCCCAGGTAGGAATGTTAGGCATGGAGATGCTGGAACACGGAGAAGGCGGCGATCCAGCCCATGTGCTTCCTATGTACCTTCGTCCGACCGAGGCCGAGGTAAAGCTTTCCCGGAAGGAGATGGAGAAGGATGGATCTGATTCCGTCTCCCATGAATCTTGATGATCTTGACAGAGTTCTCGATATTGAACGTCTGTCATTCTCTCTTCCATGGAGCAGGCATGCGTTCGTGGATGAGCTTCTCATGAATGACCAAGCCGTGTATATGGTTGTGAGGGACTCCGATGGAGTTGCAATGGGATACGGCGGGATGTGGCTCATCCTCGACGAGGCCCATATCACGAATGTCGCGGTTCACCCCGAATATAGACGCCGTGGGGTTGGACGTGCTATCATGGTTGCCTTGATGGAAACCGCGGTCCTCCGGGGCGCTAGGAGGATGACTTTGGAGACTAGATTGTCGAACGTGCCCGCTCAGGAGCTTTACCGAAGTCTAGGTTTCGTGGCAGCTGGCGTGAGGCCGCGATACTACTTGGATGACCATGAGGATGCCCTGGTGATGTGGCTTGAGGATTTGCCCGGACGCTTGGCAATGATGGATGGCGAGGGAGGTGCCCCGGAGGATGCGTGAGGACGGGGTCGTTCTCGGTATCGAGACTAGTTGTGATGAGACGGCGGCGGCGGTAGTGCGCGGGGGCCGCGAGATTCTCTCATCAGTGGTCGCGTCTCAAATAGAGGTTCACCGTAGATATGGCGGGGTTGTGCCTGAGATCGCTTCGCGTCGACACGTGGAGGCGATCATTCCGGTTATAGATGAGGCCCTGGCGCAGGCCGGAACTGATCTGGCGGAGATCGATGCAGTTGCGGCAACACATGGTCCCGGTCTTGTCGGGGCCTTGCTAGTTGGCCTTTCGGCCGCCAAGGGAATATCGTATGCTGCAGGGAAACCGCTGATCTGTGTGAATCATATTGAGGGACACATATATGCTAACTTCCTCGCCCATCCCCAACTGAGTCCTCCGGTCTTGTGCCTTACGGTGTCGGGCGGACACACGGAACTCATTGCCATGCGAGATCACGGGCGCTATGAAGTGCTGGGACGCACGAGGGATGACGCCGCAGGCGAGGCATTTGACAAGGTTGCAAGAGTAATAGGCCTTCCGTATCCTGGCGGACCCGCCCTTGAGCAGCTTGCTAAGTCGGGCGATCCGAATCTGATTTCGTTTCCCCGAGCGGAGGTAGAAGGGAGTCCGCTCGATTTTAGCTTTAGCGGATTGAAGACGGCGGTAATCAACTACATCCATACCGCAGAACAAAGAGGCGAAGACCTTGACTATGCTGATGTGGCTGCGGGTTTTCAGAAGGCCGCTGTAGATGAGCTCGTCTCCAGGGTGGACAGGGCAGTGGATTTCACCGGGATGAGTGTTGTGGCGGTTTCGGGAGGGGTTGCAGCGAATCAGGCATTGCGAAGGGCATTGACGGCGCTGGCTGGGAAGAGCAATATAGAAGTATATTATCCTCCACTCAATCTGTGCACAGACAACGCGGCCATGATAGCCTCTGCAGGGTACTACAGACATGTGGCTGGAGAGGTGTCATCGCTGTCAGCGAATGCTGAACCAGGTGCCTTGCTGAGCAGCCTCGCCTGCTTTGACGGCTAGGTTTTTCAGGAGGATACGAGGCGTCCCTGTAGAAATGAATTAATCAGTGCTTCGGTGCGTCTAAGGAGTAGGTGTCATGTCTGAGGTTGGTGAAAGAAATGTGAGACAGAATGCCAGTGCTGGGCGTTCGAATACGGGCCGAATCTGGGCGACGATAGTAATTGTGGTGGTAGCTGCGTGTTGTGGTCTTTTTCTATACTTCACATATTTGCCTGCCGAGAACGGGCTCTTTAACATCCTCATTTTGGGGGAAGACCGTAACTACTCCCGTAATGGCGACGTCTTGTCTGCGCCGGGCAGGCCCGACACTATCCTGTTGCTCATGGTCCCGAAGAGTTCCCGGGGTGCGGCACTTCTATCGATTCCTAGGGATACTCTGGTAAGATTCCCCAATGGCGGGGTAAGGCGGATTAACTCTTCTGTTCCGGAAGGGGGGGTGGATCTCGCTCGTGAGCTAGTTTCGGATCTCGTGGGGCTGCCGGTGCACAGACATGTCGTTGTGGACTTTGGGGGATTTGTGGAACTCGTAGACGCCTTGGGTGGTGTGGAGGTAGCAGTCGATAAGCGGATGAAATATGAGGACAAGGCTGGCGGGTATTCCATAGATTTGGAGCCTGGAGTCTACCACATGGATGGTGAAATGGCTCTCAGTTTCGTCAGATACCGGCAAGATGGGTTGGGGGACATATCCCGAACTGCGCGTCAGCAAGAATTCGTGAAGGCGTTTATTAGGGAGGCTGGGAGCTTTCGGGCTATTCCATCTTATCCGAACATGCTGCGCGTAGCCCAAAAGTGCGCCGACACTGATATGACTGTCAAGGAAGTGGCTGCCGTGGCTTGGCGTTTGAGAAGGCTTGATTCTGACACCATAAATTCTGCTACGCTGCCAGGTTATTTTAAGGGTGCTTATTGGGATCCGGATACTCAAGGCATTGAGGCGCTCGTTCGATCACTTCAAGATTCTGCACAGAAATGAAAGGAGAACCGCAATGCGGATAGATGTTTCACTGGTCCCAGGCGAGATTGCAGCCAAGGATGTATCTGGGTCTGTAGTGGTAATAATTGATGTCCTCAGGGCTACCAGCAGCATTGCTACGGCGTTGGCTTCTGGTTGCGAGGAGGTTATTCCCGCTGAGAGTATAGAGGAGGCCATAACCCTGGCCAATGGTTACAAGAGGTCAGATTATGTTCTAGGAGGGGAGCGGCGGGGAGTTCCTGTTGAAGGATTCGATCTGGGCAATTCTCCGCAAGAATATGATGGCCCCCGAGTGGCTGGGAAGAAGGTCATCATGGCGACTACAAATGGCACTAGCGCCATCAATAAGTATGGAATTGCGCGAGAGATTTTTACAGCGTGTTTTCTTAACGCTGATGCTGTTATAGGAGCATGCGAAGCCTATGACGACTGCGACTTGGTGCTGGTCTGTGCCGGGCAAGACGGGAGGTTCTGCATGGAAGACACGCTTTGCGCAGGACTTATGGCTACGAGGATTGCACATGACAAGGGAGCGGAGATGTCCGACTCTGCCAAGGCGGCTTCACTCTTGTACCAGCAGCGAAAAGGGTCGATTGAGGATGAGTTGCTCCGCTGTGACCACGGAGCTTATCTGGTTGGAATCGGTTACGAGCAGGATGTGAGATATTGCTCACGAAATTCCATCCTTGACGTTGTGCCAAAGGTCTATGACAGGAGAGTCATAAGAAGGGCTCGTGGTGGGCCAGAGGAGTGAGTGGTTTGCTGAAGGACGTCGAGAAGGACGGTATTGTTAAGTGGGAAGACGTCATGGCTTCGAAGGGATGTCCAAGCAGTTCAAGGGCTGAGAAAGGCCCAGTGGCGGTCATCGAATGCCTTCAGGAGATCCCTTGCAACCCGTGTGAAACGGGATGCCCATTCGGCGCTATTTCCGTTGGGGATCGAATAACGAACCTTCCCGTGCTGAATGAGGAGAAGTGCAGGGGATGTGGGAACTGCGTTCCTGTCTGTCCTGGGCTTGCCATCTTTATCGAGGATCTATCGGGATCTGGCGATGAGGCCAAGGTGACGCTCCCCTATGAATACTTGCCTCTTCCTGAGCGCGGCGCCGTCGTAAAGGCAACTGACAGAGCTGGACGGGAAATATGCGACGCGACAGTCGTAGATGTCAGGAAACCTGCGGCTTTCAACAAGACTGCTGTCATCACGATCTCTGTGCCGAAGGAATTTGTGCATGAGGCCAGGGGGATAGCTTTCCTCCGGTAGTGTGCTGTGATTTGCCTGTTTCAATATGTTAATGAGCAGGCCGGTCCGTATGAGGTCTTCGGGCCGGCCTGCAGACGTGATGGGAGGAATCGGCTAGTGTCTGTGCATCCTTCAATGCATATCATCGAAGACATTCAAGAAGTTTTGATCTCAGAGGAACAGATAGGCTCCAAAGTGGCGGAATTGGGGGCACAAATATCCAAGGAATACGAGGGAAAGGATTTACTGTTGGTGTGCATACTCAAAGGGGCCCTTGTATTCATGTCGGATCTGATGCGATGCATATCGATTCCGGTCAGCATTGATACCATGGCCGTTACTAGCTATGGGGCATCGACTGTCTCCTCAGGAGTGGTTAAGATAATAAAGGATCTTGATGTTCCTATCGAAGGCCGACACGTCCTCATCGTTGAGGATATAGTCGATACAGGGCTTACCCTAAGTTACTTGGTTTCGACTCTGAAGAACCGCAAGCCAGCATCTGTGAAGGTATGCACACTTCTGGATAAGCCGGATCGGAGGCAGGCGTCTATTGTTCCGGACTATAATGGATTCGTAATTCCCGATAAGTTTGTTGTAGGTTATGGCTTGGATTACATGGAAAAATACCGAAACCTGCCTTTTGTGGGCGTGCCTAAAGATTATGTGTGGAACGAGGAGCATTGAAATTTCATGAAAGAGAGACATCTACACAATGCAGGCGGTCTACAGGATGGCCGCGACCCGCGCTCATTCATAGATGAGGCGATTTCAGCAATTTCGCAGCAGATAGGAGCGGAGCGAGCAGTTTGCGGATTGTCGGGCGGCGTCGACTCATCTGTTGCTGCGGTGCTTGTCCATAAAGCTATAGGTGCCAATCTTACCTGCATCTTTGTGGACAACGGTCTGCTTAGGAAGGGCGAGGCTGAAGGGGTGGAGAACGTTTTCCGCGGCCATTACCACATGAACCTCATAGTTGTGGATGCAAAAGAGCGGTTTCTGAAGAAGCTTGAAGGCGTTGTGGACCCGGAGGCAAAAAGGAAGATTATTGGCGCAGAGTTCATACGGGTCTTCGAAGAGGAATCGGAAAAGCTGGGAAATGTTCCATATTTGGTCCAGGGGACTCTCCTTCCTGACGTGGTTGAGAGTGTCTCTAGCCAGAAACCTGGAGTCAAGGTCAAGTCCCATCATAATGTGGGCGGACTTCCGGAGGATCTCAGGTTCGAACTGATAGAACCTCTGAGGATGCTCTACAAGGATGATGTCCGCCTCATCGGCAAGGAACTGGGGCTTCCTGATACCATAGTGAAGAGGCAGCCATTCCCCGGGCCGGGGCTGGCTGTTAGGATAATTGGAGAGGTCACCCGAGAACGGCTGGAGGTTTTAAGAGAGGCCGATGCCATAGTGCGTGAAGAAATCGGGAAGCTTCCTGAGGCAAGCGAGCTCTGGCAGTATTTCGCGGTTCTTCCCGCGATTCGCAGCACCGGAGTGAGCGACAGCGACCGCACCTATTCCTACCCAATAGCAATCAGGGCGGTGAAGAGCCCAGACGGCATGAGCGCTGATTGGGCGAGGCTTCCGTATGCTGCATTGGAGGAGATCAGCCGACGTATCGTTGATGAAGTGCCCGGAGTTAACCGAGTGGTCTACGATATTACTCCAAAGCCGCCGGCCACTATTGAGTGGGAATGAGGTGCAGATTTGCACCTATCAGGCAAAACAGACTCTTTCAGGCTTTTTAGGACGGCTCTACTTCTAGTTCGCCTCCATTTGCTTCGATGTAATCCAAAAGGCGGATAATTTCAGAGCTGGGGAATGAATATAGACAGAACGTCGGCTTCCCATGGGATAAGCATAGGAGGCCGGCGTCGTATTTTGCCTAGGGCTGGAATTGCAATCAGGAGGACAGGTAAACCTGAATTTCACATCTGACATGTGGCGTATTCCATATGGCTTGTTATATGACCGGCTAAACAGTATGTGCGTTGAATCCAGGTTTCACAAAAACATACGCCGCGAGCTGATGCTGCGCATGCAAGTAACGGCATCAGAGAAAATCCATGAAGGGCTTAGCTCAGCCACGGGTGGGCGCTATTTGCCATATACGAGCTTTCGAAAACTCGAAATGTTCAGCTTGAACGTCAGTCCATCATATGATTGGCCACGCACCATCCGGTAATTGACTTGTCGAGCGCACTGTTCAAATCCCATCTTTCTTATCAGGCCCAGGACGCGCTCATTCCCGGACCAGGTCTGTGTGTAAATGTCTTCAACTCCGTTGGACAGCAGGTATTCGATGAACAGCTTCCATGCAGCGGTTGCATAACCCTGGCGTCTTGCACTTTGCTCGGGAATGTCGATTCCTATCGTGCAGTATCCATTCTCATCTGTGTAGTCATAGTTCGCGTCTATGTTGTATGAATTACACCAACCAATGTGCGTTCGAGTTCCATTGTTGATGCATATCTGAAAACTCCGGCGCATTCTACTAGGATCCTTTTCTGTGGACAGTTGGCGCAGCATCTTATCTCGATATGCGTCAGGCGAAAACGGTTCTTCCTCTTCAAGCTCCCATGGAGCGTCCCATAGTAACCATTCTGTCTCTACTGTCTCCCAGCGAATCCTGTCTTCAATGTCCTCTCGCACAAAATCTCTCAGGATCACTCTGCCGTCTGTGATTACCATACAATCCTCCTCAATTGGGAATCTTCATGACCAATGGAAGGAGATTCTTGAAGGACTAGACTGAAGCCCATTTCTGGCGCGTACGCTCCGAGTCAGTGCATTTTGCGTCGATTTCTGCCGTTTGAACGATGCCAGAAAGCTGTTCAAAACGGATTAGTGGGACGCTATTGTGACAACCTTCCGGCTCACTTTCTGGGGCCGTGAATGAGGTATCTATCGCGATCGGTAGGATATACCCAGGGGAAGAGCCTACCTTGACACAGAGCTACACGCGAAAGGGGCCAGCAACATGGATAGTATCACAGGGCGCATCGAACTGCACGTCCGAAAACGGGTGTGTTTGGCAATCGCAGAGTGCGTGGTTGCGCAGCCGAGATGTGCAGGGGCTAACTGCTTGGGCCCGGGGTCGGATCTCAGGGATTCATGGTATAATGACGTTATCAGCATAGAGATTGAATTCGCATGAAGGAGCATTTGGCATTCTAGGCGATGGAAGCTA
Source organism: Bacillota bacterium (assembly GCA_012842765.1). Lineage (GTDB taxonomy): Bacteria > Bacillota > DTU025 > DTU025 > DTU025 > UBA10085. The sequence continues at coordinate 16,028 of DUWJ01000031.1, forward strand.
AGGAGATTTACAGTGGCGCGGATCTTGAGGGACGATCGCCTGGATGAGGAGAAGCAAAAGGATGGGTCGAGCGATTGCTGGAGAACCAAGGCAGGATGCTGAAGAACGGGTTAGGCGCCATATCTTAGGCCAACTCCACTCACACGAGATTGATCGGTTTGAGCTGATTCGCAGCAAGGATCGGGTGTGGGTTTTTCGTTGTTCCTTCGATGGAAGCCCCACTGTAATCAAGTACTTTGAAAAAGATGACGACCTGAGGGAGATCCATAATTATCAGCTTCTTCATCGCTTGGGCATTCCGACGATGGACGTTCTCGAGTATGCACAGCGAGGTCTTGTTTTGGAAGACATCGCTGAGAGCAAGACGTGGCGTTTAGGCATCCCGGACGATCTCAGAGATGAGCAAATTGCCGGCAGGTTAGCCGAGTGGTATTTTCATTTCCACGAGAAGGGGATCAACATTCCTGAGCTGCCTGAACTGTACTGTGAGACAGATTGCCTGACGATAGCAAACCTCAATCGTCTGTCGGAAAGGGATCCTTCTCTTAAGGATATTACCTGTTATCTGCAAAACCATGTAGGCCTGTTCCAAAAGGAACTGGCGGGGTTGGTGCGAACTTTGAACTACAACGACTTTTATTGGACGAACATGCTCGTAAGAAAAGATCACACTGCCGCCATGATGTTTGATTACAATTATCTAGGTCAAGGCTATCGGGGAAACGATATTTCGAATGTGAAGTCTAGTTTGTCAGTCGAAGCGGGAACGGCTTTTGAAGATCAGTATGATATGCTTTACCATGGAAAATACGGAGTATCAAGAGAATGCGAGCGTCAGAACGAAGAGAGGATCACATCGATTGTAACGCCGTTGATCACGGTCATTTTAGCATACCAAAAGCCTGATTTCCCTGCCTGGGGAGAAGAAGCTAGGCAGCTGGTATTGAGCCCGCAGTATTTGGAACACGTGAAATCGTTTGTGGATTCCTGTGACAAGTAACGGCAAAGAATTGAGCTGCATGTGCCGGAG
>DUWJ01000459.1 GCA_012842765.1 Bacillota bacterium
TGCCCGCTGCAGGCTTCATGGATGAGGGATCTATTATGCCAAGAACATCGCCCAAATCCATCAGAGCCAACACCGCTCCTGAGATGGCCACCCGGGCTTCTTCATTGGGAGGCGATGGCATCTCCCTGTTCACATAAGTATTTAGAGCAGTTGCAAGATCGTGTAGCGATCCTATTGCGCCTGCGGTATTGAAATCGTCGTCCATCGACTCCTCGAATCTTCTTCGAACTTCTTTCACAACTCCATCCAATCGGGCTTCAGCGCTGTCATCCGCCCAAGCCTTGCCTGATTTTGCCGCCGCCAGTCGCACCATTTCTTCCCGATTATCCAGATCAATTGACGCTGTAAATGCCGCGTTGACAATCGCATCTTCCAATCGCGAAAGTGCCCTTTCGCACATGCGCAGCTCATCGTCGCTGAAATTGATCGGCTTCCGGTAGTGATTGGATATGAGGAAATAGCGCACCACCTTGCCGGGGTATTGCTGGAGAATATCCCGAACGGTCTTGAAGTTGCCAAGCGATTTAGCCATCTTCTGGCCGTCTACATTGATGTAGCCATTGTGAACCCAATACCGCACTGGCGCCACTCCGTTTGCGCCATGGCTCTGAGCTATCTCGTTTTCATGATGGGGAAAGACCAGATCAACACCGCCTGTATGTATATCAAATGTCTTGCCCAGATATTTCGTAGACATTGCGCTGCATTCGATGTGCCATCCCGGCCGGCCGGGCCCCCACGGACTATCCCACGAGGGTTCTCCCGGCTTTGCCGCCTTCCAGAGAGCAAAGTCGAGCGGGTCCTGTTTGGCCTCGCCAACATCGACTCTCGCACCTGCCACCAAATCATCTATATTCTGATTCGACAGCTTTCCATATGGCTCAAACCTGGAGACATCGTAGTAAACATCGCCATCTCCAACATAGGCCAAACCCTTTTCGACAAGGATTTTTATCATGTCAATCATATCGCCAACATGTTCTGTGGCCCTAGGCTGAATGTCAGGAGCCTGAACACCGAGTGCTTCTCTATCCTCTATGTAGGCAGTGGTAAACTCGTCGACAATATTCTGGGGAGCCACACCTCTTTCAGCAGCCCTCTTGATGATCTTGTCTTCTATGTCGGTTATGTTCTGGACCAGCGTTACATTATACCCCCTGTATTGGAGGTATCTCCGAATGACATCAGGCACCACAAAGGCCCGGGCATTACCAATGTGAAAATAGTCGTATACTGTAGGCCCGCAGCTATAGATGCCCACCTTGCCCGGGACAACAGGCACGAACTCCTCTTTTCGCCGGGTTAAGGTATTATAGATTCTAATCGCCATGGTCCAGCCCCCCTCCAAAGTGCATGGCATAACTTTTGCCAGATCCGCCGAGTCAACTCGACGCAGGGCTGAGCGACGCAACAGCCAGGGCCGCGATACCTTCGCCCGACCCTATATACCCCAGCCCCTCAGTGGTCTTTCCCTTTATATTAACATACTCAACAGGCACATTCATCGCATACGCCAAGCTCTCACGCATCTGCGGCACAAAAGGTGCTATCTTCGGACGTTGAGCGATTATTGTGGCATCAACCCCCAA
>DUWJ01000253.1 GCA_012842765.1 Bacillota bacterium
CGCCAAAGACTATGGTATCGCTGTCTTCTGCCATATCGATCTCATCCAGGGAATCGGAAAAGACCCTGCAGGCATCGACTGGCTGGCCGATGAGATAGGCATTTCCGGCATACTCACCACACGGAGCAATCTGATAAGGGCGGCGAAGGCCTCCGGATTGATAGCCATTCAACGTCTTTTCCTGCTTGACTCCGAATCGTTGAAAACCGCAATCGACATAGTCTCCTCTTCTCGTCCGGACGCAGTGGAGATCCTTCCGGCCCTCGTCCTGCCAAGCCTCATCCACCGTCTGCCCGTAAGGAAGCTATCGCCATTCATCGCAGGAGGACTCGTAGAGACAGTGCCGGAACTGGAAGCCGTAGTTTCCACCGGCGCTTTGGGGGTCTCCACGAGCAAGCAGGAGCTATGGAAATTCGCGAAGGCTCTCCCGGACCGGTAGGAGACAAACAGTGCACACACGCAAACGGAGGGGGGATATGCATGACTCGAACTGAGCAACTGAAAACCAGAGCCCGCAGACTGCTGCACGACTTCAAAGGAGATTCCTATTCCCACTCATTGCATCAAGTTGGGGCATTCGCAGCCCAGTTCGGCAAGGACGTCCTTGTGATAGCCAACCACAGCCCATGGCTTGCACCAATACTTAGCACCATAACATCATCTCTTGAGGCCAACGACGTCTCCATTGCCGAAGGCCGCATCGTTCCAGGCTCAGCACCTAATTCGCCTGTAGAAGACGTGTACCGAATAGCCACTTACATACTGCATTTCAAGCCCGACTGCCTGGTGGCCGTGGGCGGCGGAAGCACCATTGACGCAGTGAAAGCCGCAAACGTTACAGCCTGCCTGGGCCCATACGAACCAGAGCTCAAGGCCTACTTAGGCGTAGGGCTGGTAAGCAAAGCGATGTCGCGCACAGGCGCCAAGCTTCTTCCCATGATCGCAGTTCAGACAGCCTCAGGCTCAGGAGCGCATCTCACCAAGTATGCAAATGTCACCTACACCCTGGAACGACAGAAGAAACTGATAATAGACGACGCAGTTACTCCCGACCGCGCCGTGTTCGACTACACGGTCACCAAGAGCGCTCCACAGGACGTCACCTTGGACGGAGCCCTCGATGGGCTCTCCCATTGCCTTGAGGTCTTCTACGGCATAGGCCCCGAAAGCTACGAGCTTGCACAGGAGATAGCCGAAATCGGCATCGAGCTCATAGTAGACAGTGTTCCTAAAGTCATAGATGCCCCAGAGGCCGACGAGCCCAGAGAAGCGTTGGGACTTGCAACAGACTTGGGCGGGTACGCAATCATGGTCGGCGCCACAAACGGCGGACATCTCACGAGCTTCTCCCTGGTGGACATCACTACCCACGGACGGGCATGCGCAGTAATGAACCCCTATTACACCGTCTTCTTCGCTCCGGCCATAGAAAGACAGCTACGGATAGTGGGCGACATATACAGACGTTACGGCTACATTTCCGCCGATATCGACACACTCTTCGGACGTGACCTTGGAATCGCCGTTGCCGAGGGCATGATCGATCTCAGCAGAAAAGCCGGATTCCCAATCACCCTAGGAGAGCTGCCAGGATTCACCGACTCTCACATAGACCGGGCCCTAGCGGCAGCAAAAGACCCACAGCTCGAGTCGAAGCTGAAAAGCATGCCGGTGAAGATGGACGCATCCTCCGTGGATACGTATATGAAGCCCATCCTCGAGGCTGCGAAGACGGGAGACTTAAGCCTTATTGTCAACATGTAGCCCAGAACTTGATTGGCGCGGGAGGCGGCCAGTAGATGCCCCCGCGCCAATGTCCAGGCAAAGCAAAGACCATTCCTGATAAACCGTCTCTTAGATGCTCATTCAATCTCTCCCCTGCGAAAAAGAGCCTTGCAGGAAAGCACAGCCCCTGAAGTGGGCAATGGATTTCCGTCCACATCCACAAGGCACTTGGGCGGATCCGCAGCTGCAGTCAGCCTCGATACTACGAACATCGTCGCAAAACTGACGATCAGCGCCGGAAGCATGGCGATCTCAGATGCATCCCAAAAACCTGCCCCCTGAACATGAGTGAGAAAGAGAGAGAACCCGATCCATACGCCCATTCCCAAATAGGTCCCTGTCAAAGCGCCCAGATTGTTCGATTTGCGGTCAAAGAGTCCAAGAGTCATCATTGGGAAAGCGGCAATGGCTAAGATAGCATGGCCAAATATCTGCACGCGGAAAATCTCCTGAAAAAAGAGGGCCATCACGAGGCTTATGATACCGCCTATGGTCACCCATCTCCTCGTCCA
>DUWJ01000254.1 GCA_012842765.1 Bacillota bacterium
CCTTCATCTCCTCTTCAGTCCGCTTGGCCATTGCGCACTTCTCGCACATCTCTTCGCAAGCCGCCTTCAGCTCGTCCACGGACTCTGCGTCCGTCTGCTTCAGAAGAGTATCGCGCCGATCCTTCGCCTGTTCAAGCTTGTCCTGAAGAGACCTAGCTTCATCCTTCAGTGCTGCCTCAATCTGTCTGTAAGGCTCGGTCCCAAAAAGTATCTCCATGATTCCCCTGCGTTCAGCCGAATCAGCAGTGAGCGCCTGCCTGAATTGGCCCTGTGGCAAGAGGACTACCTGACGAAATTGGTCGGCCTTAAAGCCCAGGATCTCCTCGACCTCGAAGGTGACTGACTTTACTCCTGTGGCCAATACCCGTCCCTCATCACTAACCTCGTCTTCACTGTCGATACCTGTCCTGTCCCAAAGGGTGGCATCGGGCCCTATCGGGGTTTTCCTCCCGGCCACCTCGTATGAGGGGCTCCTCTGCACCCGGTATTTTTTCTGGCCCACGGCGAAATCGAAGATGACCACAGTCGGCGTCGAATCATCGGCATAATGGGATCTCATATCGCTGCCGTCGCGCTCGGCTCCGCTCGTCTTGCCGTAAAGAGCAAAACAGATAGCGTCCAAGATGGCGGTCTTTCCGGACCCAGTCGGACCGTGAATCAGGAAAAAGCTCCTGCCCTCAAGCTCGCGAAAGTCCACGACCTCTTCGCCCGCATAAGGCCCGAATGCTTGCATCGACAGACGAATGGGTCTCATAACGCAGCCACCTCCTTCTCTGCCTGAGCTTTCTCGAGAATAGCCACGAAGGCCGCCTTCTCGTCATCCGACATCGCCTCCCCGGTAACCTGCGAATAGAAATCGCAGAAGAGCTCCAGGTCGGTGACTTTCCTGTGATCCACCCTTGCAGCAACGAGGCCGGATTCGGCCGCATCTGCCATAGCATCCTCGCTCGGCACGATCTGCATGACATTGGGGTAGACAGCCCGCAACCGGTTCATGGCATCCCATATCGCCTCCCGGTCGGTAAGGCAGACTGATATGTAATCATGTCGCGATTCGCCGGGCCCCGGCCCGCGCATGACTTCTTCAAACCGTCCTTTGATCTTGCGCACATCGCGTTTTGGCGTCAGCGACACCACTCTCACTGACGGCGTCCCATCGCCGTCTATCTCCACAACTGTGACAGATTTTGAGTGGTCTGCCTCGTCAAATGAGTATTTGAGCAAAGAGCCGGAGTACCTGACTGCCGTTTCAGACATGGTTTGGGGACGATGCAAGTGGCCAAGGGCTGTGTATGTAAAGGGAAGAAAATGAGATATGTCGATCATGCCCGCGCCTCCAACGGAAAGTGGCCGTTCCGACTCTGACACTGTCCCGCCGCTAACAAATGCGTGGGCAACGGCAACGGCGCGAACATTCCATGGGACAATGTTTGGGCTAAAATCCGCGGCAGCGGAATGCTCAAAAAGTGACCGCATCGCTGGAGAGCCAGCGTCCGGCATTCCTCCCCATGCAATCTTCTGCTTCCCAGGCCCTTCTCCGAGCTCCCCTGTTCCCACAACACCATACTGAGCTGTTGCAAAATTGATCGCCTCAGCAGCTGCCGCCTCGAACTGCGCCTTCATTGCAGTATCATGATCATGCGCATCCGGAGCGCAAAGCCTGTCGCGCACAACAGCAGGCTCGGCATAGGGAATAGGCACGAACCACACCGGCCCATGC
>DUWJ01000255.1 GCA_012842765.1 Bacillota bacterium
GCATAATCTCGAACGACTGCGGTCCAGTAAAGGGTTGAGCGAACCTTGCGATGTCGCAATTTACACGTGGAATAGCATACCGCAGGCCCTCCAGCATGCTTCACTGGCCAGGCAATAGCGCATCTGGAACATGCTTCAGCCGGAATGTGCTCTTCTTTTGTTGTCATTTCTATGCAGCTTCCTGTACGGATCTACATGGTTCGCGCGATCGGCGTGCTACGATGATCTATGGGAATGCCCGCCACGGTGGTACACACGACTTTTCTCTGCGAGCCGATGCCGGGTTTGCCATGGTCTGGGTAGGACCCGAAGCGGTCAGTCGCAGGCATTGGAAAAGACCTTCCAGAGAAGCTATAATGGCGCGCTCCGATCGCCTGTGGAGCCAGTGGCCAAGGACGGCTGAACGGGCGGGATTTGCAACAGATTGTAATGGCCTGCCAGTTGCCCATTAGAGAATCGTCAATATCAGCGTGCCCAATCGACGGGTCTGCATACGAGGTGGTTTGAGTCGATAGACGGGGCCAGGAGGGTTGATATATGGTTGAAGTCCACATTGAGCCATATACGAGGGTTACGGGCGCTGGGTCTGGCGGCAGGGGGCAGACGCGAGCAGGGGGAACGTCCGGGCGGCGTGGGAGGGATGCTTCAGAGGCTGGGCCAACTCCTAACCGTGGAAAGCGCAAACCCCGAGGGCCGAATCGACAGACTTCTTCCGCTTTGCCGCAGGGCGCAGATGCTTCGAAAAGGCCAGGCACGCGCCGACAACCTGCGAAAGAGCGAGCCCGACAGGGAAAATCGTTTCATCAGGGGTTGCCGAAATGGGGGTCCTCATGGAACAGCCGGGCTGCAAAAGGAGAATTGCGTGATGTGCGAAAACGTGGAATTCAAGATGAGATCGCGGGTGGGCAGTATTCTCCGGGCAGGCTGTGGGGGGGCGTGGCCATTGGTTTTGTGTGCGGGTCTGCTACCCTGTTTGGTGCCTATGCCCCGTTTGGCATTGTTTGTGTGACCGCAGCGCTTTTTGGATGGGATGTTGCATATGCGATGCCCACAATTGCGGGCGCCCTAGCCGGAGCGGCCCTTGGGGCGGGCCCGCAGGCCGCGGTCGGCCTCGCCATATCCGCTGCGTTGCTAGAGGTTCTCCGGAAGCTCATCTGGCCTCAGCTGTCGCCTGGTTTCCGCCATTCCACAGGTAGCTGGGCCGTGGGCGCGATCGTCCTCTTGTGTTCGTTCATTGGATCGGCGATAGCCTACGAGGTAAGCGGATCAGGCGTCGACGTGTTAGTCGTCAGCCTTGTCGAGTCCGCCTTGGCCGGGTCGGCAGCGGCCATCGTGGTTCCTTCGGCAATCGCCTGTGCCGAGACGGGCCAGCTCAAATCGGCGGGCCGACTTGAGTCGGCTGCGCTTCTTGTTGTGGGGGCCGCGGTCTGCGCAGGCCTTGATTCATGGTCTTTTGGCGGGTTTTCCCCCGGCGCAGCCGTTGGCCTCTATGCGTCGGCGGTTGTAGGTGCGATAGCGGGCCCGGGCGCAGGTGCGATCGTGGGAGCATCTTTGGGCGTCGGACTCGGCATCGCCAGAGCCGGACAGGGTATCCTCATTGGCATTTTGACATTGGCCGGGGCCGCCTCGGGCATAGTTGGCAGGCAGGGACGGGCAGTCACGGCGTTTTCTATATTGATCGCAGCCGCGCTCTCAGGTTACCAGCTTCGAACGACAGGCGAGTTCACAGCCAGAATGGTTGAAGCGTCAGTTGCTGCGATCGGGTTTCTTCTTACCCCTGATCGGCTTCTTTCAGAGCTTTCGTGGCGCCTTCCTGGCGGTATTGCCCCGTACGATCTTGAAAGGGAGCGGATGGACGGTGTCTATCACGTGGTTATGGGGAAGCTTTCCGTTTTGGGGCAGACCTTTCGTGAACTTGCAATAGCATATCAAGGCGGGCCTATCGGGGATTTTCGCGACACAGATGGCGGTGAAAGGAAGGATGGAAGCGACGCCGATGGGCATGACGGGGCTGGTTCTGCTGCCGATATCGATCTTGCGGGCGGTTTGGGGCCCGCAGAGATCTGGTCATCTGACGTTCAGGAACTGGATGATCCGTTCGAAGCCGCGAGCTGCGAGAGCCCCGGGATGCGCGCAGTACGTGCGGCAGCCTTCATTCGGACACAGGCATGTACCGGTTGCCCAAGATACGATGTGTGTTGGCGCGACATGTTCTTCCGAACTTACCGGGACATTGTGGACATGCTTGCAGCTGTGGAGTTATTCGGGGATGGTGGCATTGAATCGCTTCCGGAAGGGCTCAAAAATAGATGCATGCGGACGGAAAAAGTGATTGGAGCCTCCTTGGTTGCTGCGGGAAGAAGAAGGAGCGCTGCCGTATGGCAGGGACAAAAGGAGCGAAATGGGCAGCAGAAGACGGAAGCGCTTCTCGACAGGTCATCGACTGTGAGCATCTTGGCATTGCAGATGGCCGGTGTGGCCGACGCGATCTCGCGCGTATCTTGTCAAGCGCAGGGGATGGCTAGGTTTGACGAGGAAGCTGAAAGGTTGATCCGAAGGCGGCTGTCGGCCATGGGCATTGGCGTTGTGGATGTCAGGGTATCCTGGACCGGTCATGGGGGTTTGGAGGTGTATGTGGTCAAGGCTCCGTGCGCGCAGGACGGAGAGTGCGTCAGAACAGTGGCGCCTGCAGTCGGCGATGCGTTGGGCCGGCCGCTCTCCGTTTGGCAGGCGGATTGCTTTTGGACTGAAGGAGAAGGTTCGATGACGCTTGGGCCTGAAGGCAAGAGCCGTGTTGGAGCGGCGACAGGGTTGGAAAGCGTTCGTAGGGACCGGCGAGGAGAGCGCAAGGAGTGCTGTATCAGGCTGTTGCCTGCCCGAAAGTATGATCTTGAGAGCGAAGCTGTAACATTGCCCAGAACTTCGGGCGAGACAAGCGGCGATTCCCACGCAGTGATCAACTTGGGAGATGGAAGGATGGCAGCCATAATAGCGGATGGCATGGGGGTTGGGGAAGAGGCTTCAGCAGAGAGCGGCGCAGCCGTGGCTATGCTGGCGAGGCTCTTGGCAGCCGGCCTTGATTTGGATTTTGCGGTCCAAAGTGTAAATGCGATGATGTTGCTCAGGTCGGAGGATGACACATTCACCACTGTTGACCTTGCCGTGGTGGACCTTTACACCGGGCAGGCAGAGATGGTCAAAGCGGGCGCCCCGCCTAGCTTCATAAAACGCGGACACGAGGTGATAGCCGTAGGAGGCCCCTCTGTGCCGGTTGGGGTTTTGGCGCCCACGAGGGTCATGAGGTACAGGAC
>DUWJ01000256.1 GCA_012842765.1 Bacillota bacterium
AGCACTGGCAGATACTCGGCTGTTTCCAGACAAGATGTTCAACGCCCTGGGCATATCTCCATCGGTTTACGTCCACTGTTCAAGCAAAAACTATGATCCATAAATCCAAAACCTTGATGTCCAAGGGTGCCGAAGATCAGCCATATTTATTCTACGTCGGAATATGGTTTTCCTCCTTTGGTTTTGCCTTCACAATACCACCATATTAATACAATGCATTGTTGAGCTGCCCATTTCCATACAAGTTTCGCATTATGTCTCCTCTTCTACATGTTGGCCTCATAAACTCCATTTTGCATATATAAACCCAAAAAACCCTTACCAATTACCTCTTAATGGCGTCGCCAGGACTCCCTGAATAATCTGTTTTCGTAAAATCTACACACTCCCCTGCAGAAATGCCACAAAGCTTATCGATAAAGATGCCCTAACAGCGATGTCCCGCTCAGGAACATCTTCCGTGACCACGCGGCCTCTTTTTCATTCATCCCCATCCTGCTCCAAACTTGCACCACCAATCAGATTTTAATTACACTTTCACATGAGACAATCGAAATCCAAAGCCGCAAAGATTTGGAACAGGCCTAAGAGGAGCCTCTCGCAGGCGCAACGAATCTATGCCCAAACGGATTATCGCTCAATTGAACTGTAGATGCTTGGCATAGTCGCATCTGGGAGGCGAACTTCGAGAGATTCGCACAGAAGCGACGGCTTGACTACTGACGTATATGAGGAGTGTATGCATGACGAATCATGTGTTGGCAGGAGTAATGGGACTATGCGTCGGCGATGCGCTGGGCGTTCCCGTGGAATTTACTCACAGAAAGACTCTGAAGGAAAACCCGGTGGTCGGTATGCGCGCCTACGGCACATATAACCAGCCGGCCGGGACTTGGTCTGATGATACAAGCATGACGCTATGCCTTGCCGACAGCCTCATCAGGGGATTGGACTATCGGGATATCATGGAGAGATTCCTCGCATGGCTCAATGAAGGGGCGTATACGCCATACGGGAAGGCCTTTGATGCGGGGAACACGACTAAAAAAGCCCTATACAAGTTCTCCCGGGGAGCAACCCCTTTGGAGTGCGGAGGTACAGATGAACGCGACAACGGAAACGGCTCGCTAATGAGGATCCTTCCAATCCTATTTCACCTACGCTCTGTCTATGGGCCTGGCTTTTACGACATAGATGAGGCTTTTGACATCATCCACAACATTTCAGCCCTCACCCATGCCCACGAGCGCAGCCAGATCGCATGCGGCATCTATGTATCTATCGCTTCAGCTCTCATGGAAGGGAAGGATCTCAAAACACACGTCGAAACGGGGATCAGAAGGGCCATGCAATACTACATAGGGCAAGCCCGATTTTCCCATGAGCTCCATCACTACGAAAGGCTTGCGCATGAAGGCTTCAATCGACTGGATGAAGCCGACATCAGAAGCAGCGGATACGTCGTCGATACGCTCGAAGCCGCCGTTTGGTGTCTGCTCAACACAGGCAGTTTCGAGGAGTGTGTTCTGAAGGCAGTAAACCTAGGCGAAGATACCGACACAGTCGCTGCAGTTGCCGGAGGGCTTGCAGGGCTTTATTACGGGTACGAAAGCATTCCGGGTCAATGGCTTTCAGTGATCGCAAGGCGGGAATATGTTGAGACTCTCTGCAACGAACTTTACGAATCA
>DUWJ01000257.1 GCA_012842765.1 Bacillota bacterium
ACGAGCACGTGATCGCCGGCTGGCGCCGAGAAGATAGTGAATGTGCGGTCGCGCGTACCTTGGACGGAATCGGTTATCCACTTTCCTGCATTATCCTTGATGGCGAAGACTGCCCTGTCGATGGTCGCGCCGACTAGAGCCGCGTAAGCGTTGACGAGGCCTGCACCGAATTCGTGGTCGCGACCATCGGGGCCTAGGTCCATAGAGGTAGCGCTTATGAGCTCCGCGATAGAAGCCGGGCTCATACGACCGTGGGTCGCTATTAGGAGCGCTGCGATGCCGCTTACATGGGGTGTTGCCATGGACGTTCCCTGGCTGAGGAAATATTTGTTGGGTGCCGGATTTGCGCTACTGTATCCGGTGCTCAGCACTGGGAAAAGGGCGGTGCCGCCGGGCGCGGCGACTGTGATTTCCGGGCCATAACTGGAGTAGCTAGCAAGTTCGTTGTTTTGGCCAGTAGCGCTCACAGCTATTACCTCCGGAAAGGCAGCTGGATACAGGACTGGTGCGCCGCTATCGTTTCCGGCTGCCGCCACCATTGTGACTCCACGTGAGAAGGCGTATCTTACTGCGTCTTCCATGGCTGAGCCGGGGTGATTGGCCAGGCCAAGACTGAGGTTGATCACGTCAGCTCCACTATTGACCGCCCATATGATTGCCTCTGCCACGTTGGACGAGCTTCCTTTTCCATCGGGGCCCAGCACTCTAATGGGCATGATCTGGGCGCCCCAGCTTACTCCCGCCACACCGACCCCGTTGTTCGTTGCAGCTGCGATGGTGCCTGATACGTGGGTGCCATGGCTGTATTTCTTCGTGGAATTGGGCCAATCAGTGGGATCAGAATCCTTGTCAATGAAGTCCCAGCCTGCGACTATCTTGCCTTGCAGATCTTCATGTTCGGGGCGTATTCCTGTGTCGATCACTGCAACGATGACGGGGCTTCCTTCGCCGGTGGCTATGTCCCATGCTTCCGGGAGGCTGATTGCAGGGTAATGCCATTGGTACAAGTACAGGGGGTCATTGGGAACTGCCGCAGCGTATACAGGGTAATCTGGGTATGCCCAATCTACGCCATCGATGGAGTCGAGGGTCGCCGCTTCGCTTTCGACGAGAAATCTTGCAGTGCGTTGCATAGGACGTATGAGGATGATGCCTGTTAGGGGCAGTTCATCGACGATCTCGTATCCGGCTTGGAGTAGGTTATGTGCGAGTTCGTCGCGGTCTGTGCCAGGCCGGACTTTCACCTGGATGGTGTCGGCTTCTGTTTCCGGCGCAGGTTGCTGGCCCAGCGGGGCCTTTTGGAATGCTGACAGTGAACGCGAAGCTGTCTTTGCGCTGAGAACATGGTTCGACTGGTCCTCCTCCGGGTAGTAGTTGTTTGCAACGGTTGCGCAGCCCCTGACAGTTGCCGGGCCTGAGGTGTTTGGGTATAGTTCGATCTCGCAGTTGATACTGTTGCCGGCTGGCACAGTAACATTTACCTGCCTTGGCCTATAGCCCGGGCATGATGCGTCAAGGATTACTCTTCCTGCAGGCACATTGGACAGGGTGAAGGTTCCGTTGGGCCCGGTGGTAGCGGACCTTTTGGGACCGGCGTCCACAGTAGCTCCACGTAGGGGTGTATGTGACATGGCATCTTTAACGGTGCCGATGATCGAGCCAGTCTTCGGAGGTGAGGGCCTGCCGATGCAGCCGCTCAGGAAGATGCAGGCTAAGGCTGTGATGAGGAGATATGTGATGCTGCGATGTGCGTGCAAAGCAATGCCCCCTACGAGTGTTGCTAAAGGGAAAGATCATGTCTTGGAGATATTCGAGGACGAGGGATTGGATCCTCTAGGAGAGAGCAGGAAATGCTTGGGGGATAGGACGCGTCCGAGTTTTTAGGCTCTC
>DUWJ01000258.1 GCA_012842765.1 Bacillota bacterium
ACGTTGGAGTTTGCGGACTCGAAGACCCCCGTATCATACGTACTCGAAACGAATTTCTCCGTAGCCAACATGTCCATGACCAATGTGGCATCATTCTGGTTCCGCAGGCCCGTCATTCCATGGTTGGCAGTTTGACTCGCATGTTGGCCAATAGTCCCGACTTCCATTGAATACCGGCCCACTCCCGGACCGCCCTGAATCATCTCTGTCCCGCCCTCGCCTGCGCTGATAATCATCTGGTTCCCCTGGAGCAACTGGTTTATGGTGTCATAGTGCTCCTGCTCCTGGGACGCATACTGGCTGAACAATTGCTTAAGCTGTGGATCCTCAGCCTGCTGAGCGTAGTTGTTGTATTTCTGGATGCACAGTTTCTCGTGGTTTAACTGGTCACTGAGCAAAGATTGCTCCTTTTGCGTGAGCTTGTTCTTCAAATACACCACCTCACCCACCAGTTTTGCACAGGCAAGAGTGGTTTATGCGTTAGAAGGCGGCACACCGAGCATAATCGGGGAAACAGTGCGGCGGGCGCCACGTATTCTGCAGAGCGCCTCTCATTACCTAAATCCTGCAATATAACTGATGGCCGCGCTCTCATAAGCCCGCCGAGCCTCCCAGGCGCCCTTAGCTACTGAATCGCGTCTGACCGTTTCTTCCAGATTATTACTCTCTTTACGTGTGATCTCAATCTTCACATCACCGATCATGAGTATCATCTCTGCCCCTCCAACTCTGAGCACCACATTTATCAATCTTATTCATACTGTTATTAATATCATAAAGGTACTTATGGACAATGTCAATATCTCTTTTGATAATCGTTAGCCATAACGTTGCTCTTTCATCTGTGAACATGATATGACCTTCATGTAACCGGCACATGCCAGGTGCAACAAGGAAATGGGCCTAAGAAGGATTGCAGTCATGCCAGGCGAAATGATATGCACTAGTTCCTCAGGCAAAGGCCAACGCGAAGCCATGATTCGCATGCCTGACGGCCCAACCAGCTCAGCTGAGAGATTACCACACAGGAGGTCGCATCAATGGCCATTGATACTCCGAATTGGATCAAGAGCTCAGTCATATACGAGGCATTTCCTCGAAACCACTCGAAAAGCGGAACATTCGCCGGACTCTGTCACGACCTCGAGAGAATATCACGCCTACATGCTGACGTTCTCTGGCTAATGCCCATCCATCCCATAGGCGCAGCCAACCGAAAGGGGAGCCTAGGCAGTCCTTATGCGATCAGGGACTACCGCGCCATCAACCCCGACCTCGGTGATGAGCAGTCCTTTCACGAACTCATCAACAAAGCACATGCCTTGGGCATGAAGGTAATAATTGATGTTGTTTTCAACCATACCTCCCGCGATAGCGTTCTCCTCGCTCAACATCCTGAGTGGTTTCTCCAGGATGACCATGGGAACCCGGCCACCAAGGTCCCGGATTGGTGGGATGTATACGATCTTGACTACAGCCAACAGGGCCTTTGGGATTACCAAATAGAGACACTCCGCAAGTGGGTGCAGATGGGCGTGGATGGTTTCCGCTGCGATGTAGCGTCACTGGTGCCCCTCGATTTCTGGCTCACGGCCCGCAAAGAGCTTTCGCGCGGGCGGAAGGAGAACCTGATATGGCTTGCAGAAAGCGTCGACAAGTCCTTCATCAAGATCCTGCGCGATACCGGATGGACGGCCCATTCCGACCCCGAGCTTCATGCTGCATTCGATCTCACATACGACTATGACGGATTTGATTATCTCAAGGGGTACATCCAAGGCCAGTGTCGACTCGACGCCTACCTCAACCATCTTTACATCCAGGAAACCTTATACCCGGCACACGCAGTCAAAATGCGATTCATCGAGAACCACGACAACCCGCGAGCCGCGGAGATGATCAGGGACAAGGGATCCTTAATGAACTGGACAGTCTTCTATACGCTGCTTCCCGGCGCAACCCTGGTTTACGCCGGGCAGGAAATAGCTTCCGCACACTATCCCGACCTTTTCGGAGCTGATCCAATAGACTGGACAAACGGCGACTACGAATTCACGGCCTTCATGGAAAACGCACTTGAGCTGTCCAAGAAGATCAAAGGCACCTGCACACATTTTTCCGTCTCCCAGCTCGTGGACGGGGTAGTCAAGATAGTCTGGCGTGGAAGCGGTTCTTCCTACGTCGCCCTGATCAATCTGGCAGGCAAGTATGGAGAAGTCTGCCTTGATGAACTGAAGGAATGCCACGCAGAGGTGTGCTTAGGCAGAAGGGAAAAGGCGCAAGAACACGGGCGCTGCCGACTGGCGAATACGCCACTGGTTGTTAGAACGCCTGCCTGAAGCGTTCCCTTAAGGCAAGCTGTGATGGAGCGCCTGACGGCTCCAAAGAACTGAGCATCAATCAGACAAGGCAGGCCTCGGCATCGTAAGCGATGTTGACAAACTACTGGTCGGTGCAGGATCAGGTCGTGTAGGATCCGTCTCTTTTCGAGTCTGACAGCCCATACTTTCTCTGCCAAAGCAGCCCGCAGCTAGGCCGACCGCACAATCAATATCGAGACAGACGCGGTGTACGAAACGCACCCCCCTTCAGCAAGCACAGCTAGGAGGCGAAATCGATGCTCCGTGGCAACAGAGTCGTTCTTCGCGAATTTCGCAAAGAGGATGCAGGGCGCATCCAGGAATGGATAGGTAATGAGAACATAACGAAGTATCTGGGATTCATGATGTTCCCGC
>DUWJ01000259.1 GCA_012842765.1 Bacillota bacterium
GATTGCAACTGTGATCGAGCGGCAGCTAGGCATTCCCAGAGTGAGCCTTGCGGAGTATGTGGTTGCTGATGACGTGATCAAGATTGTTCCCGAAAACATGGCAAGAAGGTACAAGGTTCTTGCTGTCGAAAGGGACGGCAACAAACTGACCCTTGCCATGGCTGACCCTCTCAATGTTCTGGCGATTGACGACATAAAGCTGGCTACCGGGTTCGAAGTCAGTCCTGTAGTTGCGCCTGAGGACGAAATAGTTCGCGCGCTAGATCAGTACTACGGTTCTTCCGAGGACCTGGATGAAGTAGTACGCTACCTGGAGAAATACTCTGAAGATGCCATCCGGTTTGCCAGCTACGAAGAGGAGATAGGCGTTGACCGTCTGCGCGAGCTCGTCGACGAAGCTCCCGTGGTTAGGCTGGTCAACATGATAATCGCCCAGGCTGTAGGGGAACGGGCGTCAGATATTCATGTGGAGCCGCATGCCACAGGGGTCAGGGTCAGATACAGAGTAGACGGAATTCTCCGCGAGGTCATGGATCTTCCCAGGGGAAGCCATGCGGCGATCGCCTCGCGGTTCAAGATAATGAGCAATATGGATATAGCTGAAAGGCGCGTGCCTCAGGACGGCAGAGTTCAGCTGAAGGTGGAGGGCGAAGAGATAGACCTCAGGGTGTCGACGCTGCCCACCATCTACGGAGAGAAGGTCGTCTGCCGCGTGCTGTTCAGGCGCGGGGCCATGGTCAAACTGGAGCAACTTGGGTTTCTCCCCGACAACCTGGAGCTTTGGCATCGGGCGCTTTCTTGCCCCTATGGCATTATTCTGGTCACGGGCCCCACAGGTAGCGGGAAGACGCAGACGTTGTATGCATCGCTGAACCAGTTGAACTCGGTTGAGAAGAACATAATCACTATAGAGGATCCTGTGGAGTTCAGGCTTGACGGGATAAATCAGGTGCAGACGAATCCCAAGGCGGGCCTGACTTTTGCTTCAGGGCTCAGATCGATGCTGAGACAGGACCCCGACATCATAATGGTGGGAGAGATCCGGGATCGCGATACCGCCGAGATCGCAGTCAATGCGGCTCTCACGGGCCACCTGGTCCTCTCGACGCTCCACACAAATGACGCGCCGGGCGCAACTGTGCGTTTAGTGGATATGGGGGCTGAGCCGTTTTTGGTCGCGTCATCTTTGATATGCGTATTATCGCAAAGGCTTGTCCGCAAGGTTTGCACGCACTGTAGGGAAGATTATGTCCCCGACGACGAGGAGTGGGGCAGGTGGGTCAGGATGACGCGTGGGCTTTCAGATGAGTCCGGCTTGGGGCTCCCTCGCCGCCTTGTGCGCGGGAAAGGGTGTCGCCAGTGCGGCAACACGGGGTACCGGGGACGGACGGCAATACATGAGATCATGATGGTGACGGAGCCCATACGGGAGCTAGTGTCGGGCAACGCTTCCAGTGACGTTGTGGCGGAAGTCGCCAGGGAGCAGGGGATGAGAAGGCTCATCGAGGATGGTGCGGACAAGGTCCGAATGGGGATTACTACTTTGGACGAGGTTATGAGGGTGGCGGCCGGGTCGGAAGTCTAGGCGATTCCATCTGTACATATGGGGCTTTTGCTTTTCCGGAGAGTGATATCATAGGTGACTGATAGCTTGAAGATAGACGGATTGCTTATGGAGGCGGTAAATCTCGGGGCCTCAGACCTTCACCTCACTACAGGGCTTCCTCCAATGGTGAGGGTGAGCGGAGCTTTGAAAGCCCTGGAAGGGCATCTTCCACTCAAACCGGCTGATACTCGCGAAATGATGTACAGCATCATGAAGCCGGACATTCGGGAGAGGTATGAGGCGGCGGGAGAGGTCGACTTCTCCCACGGTATGCCGGGGGTTGCCAGGTTCAGGGTGAACGCTTATACGCAGCGTGGCTCCGTGGGGGCAGCGTTCAGGGTCATTCCAACAAGGATCAGGTCCTTGGAGGAACTTGGCCTTCCGCCTGTGGTGAAGACGTTTGCCGACAAGACCAGGGGGATGGTGCTGGTTACCGGTCCCACGGGAAGCGGGAAGTCGACGACCCTGGCCTCTCTCATTGACATAATCAATTCGGAGCGGGCGTGCCACGTGATCACCTTGGAGGACCCCATAGAGTACCTTCACAAGCACCGAAAGAGCATGATCAACCAGAGGGAAGTGGGGACGGACACCAAGTCTTTTGCGGCGGCGCTCAGGGCTGCCCTCAGGGAGGATCCTGATGTTATCCTCGTGGGGGAGATGCGGGATCTGGAAACGACTTCTATAGCTCTTACCGCTGCCGAAACTGGGCACCTGGTGTTTGCCACGTTGCACACCAACGATACGGTTCAGACTGTGGACAGGATCATTGACCAGTATCCTCCTCACCAGCAACAACAGGTCAGGGTTCAGCTGGCGGCGGTGCTGCAGGGTATAGTATCCCAGATTCTGTTGCCCCGCGCAGACGGACAGGGAAGGATTGTGGCGGTGGAAGTCCTCGTGGCAAATCCCGCTGTTCGCAACCTTATACGCGAGGGGAAGACTCATCAGATTTATTCGGTGCTCCAAACAGGCGCAAAGCAGGGGATGGTGAGCCTTGATATGTACCTCGTCGATTTGGCGAAACGCGGGATCATCACGTACGATGATGCGCTGAGCCATGCGACGAACCCTGATGAGATGAGGCGGCTAGGCCAGTTTGCTCAGCCGATTATGAGGCTTTAGGCAAGGGGGTGAGGGGAAGTGGCTAGTCTTTCTTGGTCGTATCGCGGGAGGGACATGAGCGGGCAGGTGGTTGAAGGCACCATGGAGGCGGAGAATCCGGAAACAGTTGCCGAACGCCTTCGGTCGCAGGGCTATGTTCCTGTGATGATCACTGAAGCTAAACGATCGGTGTTCTCAGCTGACGCGTCGGCGGCCTCAGGCAAGAAGGTGCAGGCTGCGACGAGCCTTGATACGATGCAGCTTTCGCTTATTTCCCGTCAGATGTCCACCATGGTGGCTGCGGGAATTCCCCTGGTTCAAACGTTGGCCATCCTCTCACAACAGATAGAGGATCCCCGTATCGCCGAGCTTATCAACGAGGTGAGGCGCAGCGTGGAGTCGGGGGAGACTTTTGCTGCATCCTTAGCGAAACACCCTGGGTGCTTCCCGCCGCTTTTCGTGCACATGGTGGAGGCGGGGGAAGCGTCGGGAACCTTGGACATAGTCATGAACCGCGTGGCCAACTACTATGAGCAACAGGTGAAGATTAGAAGCCAGCTTAAGAACGCGCTGGTTTATCCGATAATACTTGTGGCAGTAGCTTTGGTGGTCGTCGTTATTCTGATGGCTTTCGTGTTGCCCACTTTCATCGACATGTTCGAGGGGTTCGATATGGAGCTGCCGTGGGTTACTCGAGCCGTATTCGGGTATGGGCAGAGCGTGCAACGGGCGTGGTACCTGCATTTCGGTATCCCAATAGTCACCATTGTTTGGTTTGTAAGCTATGTGAGGGGGGCGGGGAAGAGCTGGTGGGACCATACTGCAATCCGGCTGAAGATTTCGGGCCCCATTATCCGGAAGAGCCAGACTGCCCAGTTTGCAAGGACTTTCGCCATGTTAACCCAAAGTGGCGTGCCCATGTTGCAATCTCTTGACATTCTTGAAAGGTTGTCAGATAATGCCGTAGTCAGGGAGACAGTGGAAGCGTCCAAGATATCTGTTCGTGATGGCGCCGGACTTGCCAGACCTCTCAGACAATCGCAAATATTCCCGCCAATGCTTGCGCACATGGTCGCAGTTGGCGAGGAAACGGGC
>DUWJ01000260.1 GCA_012842765.1 Bacillota bacterium
GCACTGGCAGATACTCGGCTGTTTCCAGACAAGATGTTCAACGCCCTGGGCATATCTCCATCGGTTTACGTCCACTGTTCAAGCAAAAACTATGATCCATAAATCCAAAACCTTGATGTCCAAGGGTGCCGAAGATCGGCCGGAGCTTAGCGATTGGCGAGCGAGGCGTCGATGGTTGGCAGCAAACAGAGCCCGGGGTCTTGTCAGACCTCGGGCTTTCCTGTATGTGTGTTTCATGTTCTTGTTAACGATCTGTTTCGGTTGCGGTTTGGAAGGTTCATTGCTCCCATGGCGGCGTCTGCGAATCTGAGTATTCGATCTGCGGAGAGGCTTCGCTGTCGGTGTAGGGTGGAGTTTGGGGCACAGCCTGCACTTGATCGAAAGGATCATTTTCGAGACGAGGTTCGCTTTCAGGCTCGGTCTTGGGCTTCGCATATCCCCCATGCACTCTGCAAGAACGGGTCGGTTCTGTGCCTGCTATGAATTTCTCGTAGATGACCGATCCTGATGGGCAATTTGATGTTGCCAAATCACCAGAAACCTTGCACACGCGGACACCTGAGATTATTCCTTCAGGTACGGTGAAATCGCGCGGAGAGGTTCCAGCCAGAGCTTGTTTCATGAAGGAGCCCCAAATCTCCGCGGCCTTCCCGCTTCCGACGACGCCATAGTTGGGGTACCGCATCTCCCTGAGAGTGTCCTCGCCTATCCAGACAGCTGCAGCCAGGTCAGGTGTGAACCCGACGAACCATGCGTCCGTATTGCTGTCTGCCGTACCGGTCTTTCCTGCGGCAGGTCTGCCAATGTCGGCGCGCTTTCCAGTGCCGTTCGGGGAGGTTATGACGCCTTTCATCATGTCCGCCATGATATAGGCAGTCCTTTCATCTAATACGATCTCCCTGTTGGGGCCGTGTGACTCGAGGACTACTCCGTTGGCATCCCGAACTTCGGTGACGAGGTAGGGCGTGACCTTGACTCCTCCGTTCGCCAACACGCTGTACGCCTGCGCCATTTCAATAGGGGTGATGCCTTGGGTTAGTCCGCCTAAGGCCAGGGCCAACCCTTTATCATTCTTGGCGCCTCTTTCCACAAGAGATGTGATTCCCATCTTCTTTGCGTAGTGGATCACAGTCTCTGGTCCCAATTCTTTGGCCAGCTTGACAGCGATGGTGTTTGTCGACTGCTCGAGCGCTTGCCTCAGCGTCATGACGCCGTTGTATTTCCCGTTGTAGTTTTTTGGAGACCACATCGAGCCATCTCCCATGGGATATGAGATTGGCTCATCAACCATGGTTGTTGCAGGAGTGTAACCTGAGTCGATCGCAGCCGTGTAAACGAATGGCTTCATGGACGAACCGGGAGAACGCATGGCTTTGGTGGCCCGGTTATACTCGTCTTCACCTCGCCCTCCGACGAGGGCCCTTATCGCCCCGGTCTGGGGATCGATAGCAACAAGGGCACACTGAGGGTATGTCAGCGAATACCCTTCGCGTTCTTCTATTCTGCCTGTCGGCAGCAAACTCGTGAATGCCTGCTCTGCCGCCTGTTGGGCCTTGAGGTCGATCGTGGTCTTTACTGTTAGGCCGCCGCGGTAAACTGCGTCCTTTCCATATTTGCCTGTCAAGTAATCGCGAACCATGTACCTTACGTATTTTCCTACTGTGTTGCCGGACTCTTTCAATCCGACGAGCTTGACTGGCTCGTCTGCCGCAATCGAAGCTTCCTCTGGGCTTATATAACCCACGTCGGCCATGCGCTTGAGCACTATCTGCCGTCTTTGCAACGCTGCTTCCATGTTCTTATAAGGAGAGTAGACTTCGCCGCCTTTGGCGAGTCCGGCGATAAGGGCGCATTGGCCGAGAGACAGCTCAGTCACAGGCTTGCCAAAGTAAAGCTGTGAGGCAGCCTCAACCCCATAGACGCCGTGGCCCATATAAATCCAATTGAGGTAGTATTCAAGGATCTCGTCCTTTGTGTATCTTCGCTCGAGCTGAAAAGCATACAAGGCCTCCCAGATCTTGCGGTCAATGGTCTTCTCTTGCGAGAGGAAAACATTCCTGGCTAGCTGGGCAGTTATAGTGCTTCCGCCTTGATCGGGCGACATGTGCTTGAGATCGTGCCACAGCGCCCCGGCAATTCTGCGGAGGCTTATGCCGTGGTGATCGTAGAAAGTATGGTCCTCAACAGCGACTATCGCATTTACCAAATCAGAGGGAACGCTGCTCAACGGGACCCATGCTCTGTTTTCAACCATGAGTCGTGTAAGGACTTGACCGCCCGCGTCGTATATGACTGTAGGAAGGCTGCGATGAGATTCTATGTCAACATCCTCCACGCTAGGAGCGTTCTTGAGGTACCCTGCCAAGATCCCCGAGAACACCCCGATGCCTACGAGGATGAGAAGGAGAATGACAATGCCGACAACTTGGAGAGAACCTCTCTCATTCGAATGCATGATGATTGAAAGGCCTCCTCGCCTCAATAATTCTGCTACATTATAACATAGTGATTTA
>DUWJ01000261.1 GCA_012842765.1 Bacillota bacterium
GCAATGAGCAGCGCCAACGCCATACCCACAGGGACGGTTCCAAGCACGTATTTCCCGGTGTTCACCAGGGATTGCAGAAAATCAGCATCACGGAAAAGCTCCGAATAGTTACCAAGCCCCACCCAATCCCATCTGCCTATGAGATTGGTGTCGAACAAGCTTATGTAGAGAGCGTAGAACGCGGGAAACAAGTTAAATACGATGATCACTATCAACGCCGGGGCAAGATACATGTATGCTGCGACAGTATCTTTGACATATCTCTTCCTCTCCAATGAATTCATTGCCTGTTCCACTCTCCTCCGGCAAGCCAAGATATTATCGACAACACAAACGCACCATTTCCGCAACGTTCCCGGGCGAGATCGCGCGACGAATAGACGGGCGCCCCCAGGCAGACCAGACGGCCTGACCCCACAGTTTCGGCAGCCGCGAAAACAGGCGACCCGGCGTATTGAAACAGCCTTCCCTCGCCGGAGACATCTGCCGACCAAGCGCCCGGCGCATGCGCCAACACCACTACTTGGGGCACCTCACTAAGATCGATCCAGCCAGGACCCGCCAGCGAGCACGCTTCATCGGCATATACAGCACGCTCCAGCCCCCATTCCACATCCAAGACAGACAGATCATCCCGCCTCATCTCGTCCCTGTTGAATCTGATGGCCGATCCCATTTTCTCCAGCAACAGATCAAACTGATCACAACTGCGCAAGCCGGGGAAATCGGACCCGCCTGCCAGAAGCAGAGACCCGCCCGCCGCAACAAAACTGGAAATTGCATCGAGCTCTTCATCATCAAAAGACGTGGGTGTCAGGGAAAACCCGGTTTCCGGCACGTTTATTACGAGTATGTCTGCACCATCTAGAGTCTGGGCGTCGATGCGTCCTTCATTTATCCGCGGATTATAATCGGCTTCGCCCAGGAGTCTGGCAAATGCATCCATATATCCCGAGCAGCGATTGTTATGCCCTTCATCTATTACCACGCTCTTGATGTCTGAACTCCTCACTCTGGCAGACTTGCCACAGTAAATATCGCGTGCCCCTTCGCCGCAGGCAACAAGCTCCAGAACGAAACTGACATCCCCCGCCTTGCTCGGCGTCCATTCAAAAGATACAGGCATGCCGCGTCCTGCGGGAAGGTCCACTTGGGCAGAGGAGATGAACGTGGGCGCTCCCTCCCGCATCTCATACAAAAGCACAGTGGCGCCTTGTATTGGGACGTCGTTTCTGTTCACGATCTCCGCACACACTCGCGCGGGATTCCCCTCTCTCGGTGCAAGATCAACGCAGCCCAGATCAGACACGGCAATCTGTGAACCGGTTGAAACCCAGATAGGGCTGGTGACAATCACATCCATGTCCGCCTGGACCGCCCTCACATAATACCAGTTATAGCTTTGAGCCGGCATTATCTCCACATCTGCTCTGAAAACCCCGGTCCCACACACTTCGCGCTCCCACACCACGACGCCACCGTTTGTGATTATCTCCACCGATGACAACATGTCATCTTCATCGGGATCATCTATGACGATTTCGAAATACACAGGGCGCCCCGAATCTATGTCGTCCCGCGAGATGATTATATCGCTTCCCATCTGGCAGTCGCCTGAGGTGAAGGATACGCGAACATTCGAGTCCTCCGTGGCATAAGTTCTCATGCTTCGAAGCGACTCGTATATGGCCTCCCGGGTCAACTCGGAGGCCAAGACCGCTGTACGAGTGGGAGCCGCTGTCCCCCAGTCCGCCTTGTGATTATCTTGGCACGATATGGCTCCAACATGCCATCCTCGATCAAGAGCTCGACAGTATGCCCGTTCGTTCCGGATGTTGTGTCGGTACGGGCCTGAACCAACTTCCAGGAGACAGACGAAACGATCGCCTTCACCGAGGTATTCGAAATCGTTCCAGTTCGGTTGGATATCGTAGTTTGGATGATTGAAAACTCCGATTCCATTGTAATGGGCAAGAAAGTCGATGAAAGCGGCCAGATTCCGCTGCGTATCGCGGGACGCAGCGAGAGGAGTATCCAGCCCGTTCATATGCCCATCCGTGAATGTCCATTCGAATCCGATCATGGAAACGAATACGCCGGGCTGATAAACCTCATCCGCTTCCTCCAAGCTTTTGAACCAATGATGGATATTCGTGGCTTCCTGCAGATAGTAGCCGTGATCAGTAACTGCTAAGAAATCCATCATCGCAACATCCCTCGCATGCCGAAATGCGTCCGACGGCGTGAGAACCCCGTCGGAATAGGATGTATGAGAGTGTAGGTTGCCAAAATAGCAGTTGAGCTCGGCAACAGGCTCCGCCCCCAAGCAAACGCAACCTGCCATTACCGAAAAGAGCGTCGCCCAGACCAACACCAGTCTACGCCTACTAATAGGCTGCTTGTGCATGATAGACACCGCTTTCACAAGATTTGAAGCCCGGGGCGCACAGGCATTGCGCCCGACGCCCCAGGCATCCGTAGACCCTATTGCGAAGGGACAACCTTGTCCGAGTCGCTGACGATCACAGAATACTCAAATCCATTGCGTCCCGGCTGCAGCGCCCGGGCTACCTGATTCTTGAGTTCGCCTTCGCTGCCGCGGCATCAAGAGCTTCCTTGGGTGTAGCCTTTCCCAGGAAAACCTTTTCAACCGCTTCTGACACATCGCCCCTTATGTTGTTCCATGCAGCCATGTTCGGGTCGTATTTGACGTAACGCAGCTGCTGCAAACTCTGCTCATCCCTTGGATGCACCGCAAACCACTTTTTCATCATGTCAAGATGCATTGCAGACTTGCGGACAGGAATATAGCTGGTGCCTATTGCCCATTTTGCGGTCTGTCTGGGCTCGACAAGCCACTTGATGAATTTCCACGCAGCCTCCTGCTCCTCAGGAGTGGCTCTTGAGAAGATTGCAAGGTCGGTGCCTGCAACAGGCGTGGATCTGAACTTAGGGTCCATGTACGGCAAAGGTGCCGCGCTCCATTCAAACTTGCCAGCAACAGAGTTCTCAGTATAGCTGAGCCCTGGTGACGTCGTGAAATACATGGCTACCTTGCCTGCTCCGAAGTCGGCATCGAGATAGCCAGGGACATAGTATGACACTTTGTACTTATTGAGCATGTCAGCCATGAACTGAAGGGCTGTGACGCCGGCGGGCGAATTGAAAGCTACCTTCCCCTGCGGATTGAGCCATGACCCCCCTGCGTTAAAGAAGAAACAGGCGAATATGTCGATGTTTGGCCTGAGACCAAAGCCGTACCTGACAATCTTGTCGCCATCCTTCACCGTGAGCGCCTTGGCGGTGTTAACGAGTTCTTGCCAATTTTTAGGCGGACCGGAAATCCCGGCCTCCTTCAGAGCGGTCTGATTGTAGACGAGCACATACACGCTCTTATTAAAGGGCATCGTATACCAAACCCCGTCAAACATGCAGCCCTCTCTGAGGCCATCCCATATATCATCCACTTCTAGCTGGGAAAGGCCATTGGGACCTTTGACAAACTTCTGAATCGGAACGAGTTCGTTGCCGCTTATGTACTCAGCTGCCCAGTTTCCGTATACTTGCGCCATAGTAGGAGGCTTCCGCGCCACCA
>DUWJ01000032.1 GCA_012842765.1 Bacillota bacterium
TCCTCAGCCAACACCTCGTGCATGAAGCCTTTGTCAAGTAATGACGTCTTCCCATCGGTGTCCGTGGTGAACAGACATTGGTATGTGTGGTCAATGGAGCACACAACATAACCGTGGCTCGCCAACTCTCTGTAGAGCGACAGATTGCTGGACTTGACTCCGAAGGATCCGTGAGAGAAGACGATGAGTGGATATTTGCCGCCGGCGCCTGCAGGATACCAATACTGTACAGTCACTTTCCTGGGTTCGCCGGTAGCCAAGTACGTTTCGATGCGGCTTTCGTCGGCATATGTATAGGCTACCGTTTCGACGCCATACGCGCCAGTGGTCTCCAACGGTTCGTACTCGGGAAATATCAGGGCAGGGCTGAGGGCAAGCAGCACAATCAAGAACCCCAGAACAGCTCCTCTGATAACACCGCCGCTCCTGAATGCTTCACAGTCCCCGTCTCTTCGCGCCAGCGCTATGGTGCCCAGCAACGACCAGATCAGAAGCAAAACTGCAAACGCATACCAGCGGAAACTCCATTCGATAACGGACATTGCGATCAGCATGGCAAACGCAGCGAAGGCGCTCATGCGTATGACGCTTCTGGTTGTTGGGTGATATGATGTTGAATGAATGCAATATGCTGCAAATACAAGTTCAACTGCAACCGCAGCGTACAAGATGATGCTTCCCATGGTCTTCCTCACTCCATGCAATTCCAGCTGCCATCTCTGAGATATTGCATCTGGCAGCGTACACCGGAGAGTCTATCACACCAACAAATGAATCACCACCGCCACCCCAGTGAGTCGAAACCCGTGAAGCACGCCCCACTTCGGTGTCCGTGACCGGTTGAGAATACCCGTTCTGTATCACGGAAAATTCCCACGTAAAAGGCCGGCACTTAAGACCAGGAGGCTTTTGGGAAGCAATATGGGTTCGAGCAGATCCGCTCTGCCATGCGGCTCCGATCTTCCAGGCTATGTGGCTACCAGAGGCCACGAATATGGGCCGCGCGGTTGCATCCACATGCGGGCCAACCGTGTCGGGGAGTATTGCAGTTTCAGGCAATCGACGCACTCTACACTGCCTGCACTCCATCTAGCTCCCAGCAACTATGTAGAGCAAGATTCAATATGTACTAATCTTCCATCAAACGCGACCTTGTCTCCTCATCGAATTTCTCCAGCGCATATCTGAATGCTGTCCTCGGCATGGTATTCTTGTTCCTCACCAGATACTCATAAACACTATCTCTCTCAACCTGCGATAGAACCTTCAGCATCCAGCCATAGCCTTGCAGTACGAGATGGTGGCTGTCGTGCATCAGGGAATCGGAAATCAAGAACGGATCGATCCCTTCATACCTGTTGCGCCTGATTGGATAAATCAAGACCACCGCTGATGCCCTTCTCACACAGAAATTCGGATTCCGCGTCCATTCAACAACATGCGTGAATAGGTCGTTGTTCTGGCTAAGTAGCTCACCAAAAGCATGAGTGCAGAAATCATCGCAGTCTCCCCAGCCGGTAACATACTCCTTAAGCCAGCTCTCAAAGATCGCAAACGTTTTGTCATTATACTGCTTCCTAACTCGATAGGCCCAATCGTATGCAATGATGCCCAGTGCCCATTCGCGTTCATCAAGCAGGCGCGCACATAGCACAAACACATTGTCAATGCTCTTGTCCTCTAGAGTTTTGTACAACTCTGAGGAGACCTTTCTGACATCGCCCGTTCTCAGGTCGTCCCCCTTCCCCAGGATCTCAAGA
>DUWJ01000262.1 GCA_012842765.1 Bacillota bacterium
TCAAGGCCGCCCCCGGCAAAGCTGCAGCAGTTCGTGACCGTATCGTTGCCATGGTGTCAGGCCGTCCGAGTCCCGATTCATTGAGCGGAAGTAGTGGGAGTATGGTGGTCATGGGAGGCGGAAGCGCTGAATTTGACGGGCAAGGGTCAGATGGCGAAGGTTCCGATTGGTATTCGCCCCCTGATGAAGAGAGCGGCGCGTCGGTGATATTCGAGAGAACTGATGACTTGGAGCAGATGATAGGCTCATCTATGACTAAGATGACGTTGTTGCTCGGCGGCGCTACGCTTATTGCGATAATCGTGAGCGCTCTGGGCATTCAAAGTGCTATGATGGTAAATGTGACTGAACGCACCCGCGAAATTGGCTTAAGGCGCGTTCTTGGCGCCTCCCGCCGCTTTGTGGTGGTCCAGTTCACCGTTGACGCCATGATACTCGCGGCAGTAGGAGGCGCATTCGGAGGGCTTCTGTCATTTGCCCTGTATCCATACCTAATGAATTCTGTCTTTTCCAGTATGGGCCCGGGATGGCTTCTGGACGTGAGTGCGAGGCCTGTGGGATGGGCCATATTAGCCGGGATTGTTCTCTCCGCCGCAGTGGGTGCCCTCTTTGGGGCGATACCTGCGGCACAGGCTGCCCGTGTTCAGCCTGCAGATATAGTGAGAGAGCTTTGATTCGGGGAGGAATTCTTATGGCTGCAGGTACGCCGGAAACCGAAAGGGAGTATGAGCCCATAGTCACCAGTCCGGCGCGGACTTCATCGAGCAAGACCCGCCGCGACATGGGCATGCTCATATTCATCATAGTCGTGTTGGTTGGCGCGGTTGCCCTGGCTGCACGGTTTCTCATACCCAAAGAAAAACCCTACCTCCTCTCGAACTACACATTTGCCCATGTCAGCACGGCTGATTTCACTGACTCTGTGAGCGCCCCCGGAACCGTAGCGCCGGCTACCACAGTGGACGTGCGTGCTGACGTTTCTGGGGTGGTTGCCAAGCTCAGCGCCGCTTTAGGTGATGAGGTGAATGTGGGCGACCCCATATGCGTTCTTCAGTCGCCAGAGCTTGTTACAAGACGTGACGAGGCAGTGCGCCAGGTGGTTGCTGCTGAGGATGCACTCGCCAAGGCAAAGCTCGATGCTGCTCAATCGGAGGAACGGGTGAGGAGAGAGATCGTCGTAGCCGAGCAGGCGGTTTCAGATGCACTTAATCGACGTGAGGATATGGAGAAGCTGTTCGAGGCGGGCGCTGTGTCCCGAGTCCAGGTGGACGAGGCGCGGGCCGCGGAAAGCAAAGCGCGTATGGCGCTGGATAACGCGCGGTTGGATCACGATGCCACTATTAGGTCGAACGCCCTCTCGATCGACACGGCCACAAGGCAGGTTGGCGTGGCACGGAATGCTTTGCGCGCTGCCGAGGATTGTATTTCACAGCTCACAGTCTGCTCGCCTATTAAAGGCAAGGTGTTGGAACTGAGTGTCGTTTTAGGCGCAACAGCGAGCCAAGGGGGAGTGGTCGCCCAGGTGGCGGATATGGAGAGCATAGTGGTAAAGGCCAAAGTTGCCTCCACAGATGTCCGTCGGGTGACGGTAGGGCAGCCTGCTTCGATAAACCTGGGAGGCAGAAAGGTGGCTGGAGTAGTTCGCCATGTGGCGCCCAAGGCCGAAGCGAGCGGACAGGGAGCGACTGTTGAAGTGACAATCGATTTTGATGAACGGCCGGGCGACGTGCCCCCAAACAGTGCTGCATTCGTCGATATAGAGGTGCAGAGACGTACAGATGTGCCGTCCTTGCCCCGCGGCGCTTACCTGGCCAGCAGCAGAGAACTGTTCGTATACGTAATCGAAGGCTCCAAAGCGGTCCAACGGGACGTGAGATTCGGTTCAATCTTCGGCAACCGAATCGAAGTAGTAGACGGGCTGTCGGTGGGCGAGAGCGTGATCACCTCATCCTATGAGGAGTTCAAGGATAGGCGGGAGATAAAAGTTGCGCCTGAGGGAGGACGGGAAAGCCAATGAACGAGGATAGACAGGCTCAGGCTTTCATACAGCTTGAGGACGTGTGCAAAGTATACGCGATGGGGGATGTCAGCGTTGCGGCGCTGGGAGGAATTTCACTCGAAATCCCCCGTGGGGAGTATGTAGCGATAATGGGACCGTCCGGTTCGGGGAAGTCCACTCTGCTCAACATCATGGGCGGTTTGGACGTGGCAACATCAGGTAAATATCTGCTAGAGGGCGTCGAGGTAACGCGTCTGCCCGATGCTGAGCTTGCCAGGATCAGGTGCCGTCACTTCGGATTCATCTTTCAAAGTTACAACCTCTTTCCGGAACTCACAGCAATCGAAAACGTGATAGTCCCCATGATGTACGCAGGCGTTGCGCCGGCTGATCGGACGCAACGGGCTGCAGAGCTCCTTGATTCGCTGGGGATGGGCCACCGGCTTCGCCATCTCCCAAGTCAGCTTTCA
>DUWJ01000263.1 GCA_012842765.1 Bacillota bacterium
TGGCCTTTGAGCAGATTATCGTATTCACCGGGATCGCCGTAAAACCAGGCGAACTTGTGCGGAGAGTGGTTTGCGGTGACGCTCTCGATCCTCTTGCCTGTAAGAGCTGTACACACTTGTTCGGCAATTGTCGTGGCCTCGGGCAACTCGATCATCATAAATCCCTCCTTGTGCTGTGCTGAGATTGCGATACGGTGCCCAGGGTTTCTGCAAGTCGAATGTCGCGAGCGGACTCGCGTTCTTCGGCTGGCTGGAGGTAGTCAATACATCACGAACTGCCAGAAGAGCGGTCCCTACACGCCGGAAGACGCGCAGAGATCCCGTAGCCGCTCCAAGTGCTTGCTGACGCGTTGATCGTCGCCGCCCGGATATTCATAGCCAAAGTGCGAAGCCACGAACTTCGCCGTCTGACGAAACAGATCGCACGCTGCAAACAGCGAATTCCATGTGCCCTCATAGCTTCCGTCTGCATACGTGAGCAACAGAGCCTGCCATTGTTCCTCAGGTAAATGCGCCTCGAGGCGCTTCCTGCACTTGCCCATGCTCACCAAGAAGTCAGTCGCTATGCTGGCCTCCCACTCCAACATCTGAAGGAGCATCTCCCTTACGATTCTATCCAGGTGCCATTTGGCATAAAGAATCTCCCGCCTGCACAGCCCCTTCGCCACATAAACAGCCACCCACCAGAACTCGTTGCAGCACTCATCATAGTCCTGACGGGACGGCGGTCGTACCCAGTAATCCTCATCTGTGGGCGAAGGCAATGGTGGAAGAACATTGTCCTTGTCCATCAAGGCCACTGCAAGCTTGTCCTTTGTGCTGAATTCCTGCTTTTCGAACAGAGGCACCAAAGTGAGATCGATCCTGTTTCCGTCTGTGAACTGCATGAGATAGACAAGGCAGCAATCGGACTTGGGCATCTGCATTATCATTCGCTCGCCGAAGATGTCGACCCAGCTTCTGTCTTCTGCATATGAATCTATGTCTGTCACGTAGTAGACAATATCGTAGTCTTGGAAGATATCCCGGGGAGCGTTGGGGTCTGCGCGCGAACCATTCATGACCACCGCGCGCACGCGCTCATCGGCCGCCGCTACGCCGAGAATCAGGCCCATCATCTCCTGCTCAGTTCTCATCTGAGTTCCTCCCAAGCATTGCGTCCGAAGCGTCAACATGTGTGATGCTCCAAAAGCATCTTAGCACAATCAGGCAGCCACTGATGTCTCAACATGCCGCCACCCGCGTCACGATAATCCGGGCGGCGTTGGCTCGTCCAGTCTCTTGGAACCTGCATTGCGTAGGCGGCTTGGCCCTAGAGATGCGACAGCCTTCGCTCTCTGCTCAGAAGCAACGTCACCGAGAATATGGCCACAGCGAACCCCAGCTGGATCAGGATGCTGCCATAGATGGGACGCAGGCTATCCGCAGTGAAGCTCGAAATCTCCCCTATGGCATCGTTCGCCCGGATGAACCAGTACGTTGGCAAAAACCTTCCGAACGACAGCACCGACTTGCTCATGATTGACTGGGGTACGAACACACCACACAGGAAGGTCATGCCAAGAGTGATGACGTTGATCGCTCCCGCTTGTGCGCCATTACTCTTCACGGAGCCGCCCACGAGAAAACCTATGCACGCACTCACCGCTGCGAATGCCAACGTGTTGAGGGAATACAGCCCTGCTAACCCCGACAACACCAAGCTTTCGCCGTGCAGCACGAAGCTGCCTACCACGAGTATGTCCCAGCAACCCAGGGCAAACACCGCGTGTCCGGCAGCCAACTGCAGGCTCATGCTCGTGCCCGGCAATGGCGCGCACAAGTTGCGCAAGTAGAGATCGGGCCTATTGAACGACATCATGATGGAGCTTACGCCCGTCATGACCATGGCAAGCAGCGCATAGGCACAGTATGCAAAGTAGTAGGAGTATCCCGGACGATCGCTCCCGGTTGCTGCCACGCCAGAGGATTTCATGGCGACCGGAGTGTCAAATGCCAGGTCGGACCGGGCGACTGCCACCAAGGACCGTCTAACAATTGTCCGTCACCGTATTTTCTTCGTCTTCCACTCAATGAGACACTCAATTGCCTTTCATTGAATTCACGCTTCTTTGCTCTCTGCAGTTGCAGAATCGCCCTGCCTAGTTCGTATGAAGTCTCGGGCCACCCCTCCGCACCACACGAGAGAATGAATCCGGTAGCGTTTTTCCAATCAGCTCAGAATCCAAGCCCTTCACCCGGTGGACCTCCAGACGAGTCTTTTGAGCTATCACACCGCCAATCCTGCTGCCCCAATTATCGCGCTATTTGACGTATTCCGACGGGCGCCAGCTATACATGGCTTCTGGGAATGCCTGGTATGCATCTGGCGATTTATAGGCCGCATGTGCGGGAGGTTCGGGAACCCTTTTGCCGAATTGCATTGGCATACATATACTGCTTCTGTTTCATCCATAATTCGTGAATTCTGGAGGTGATTGCAGAATGTAGTATTGACGCAGGGCTAGCGGACAGACCAGCAGTCGGTCTGCATCAGCCCAGGGCAAGAGCTTGTTGGATTCTTGGAACCTAGACAATCCTACCAACTACCTATTTGGGAGGTCATGCAAGTGAAGTCTCGCAGCACACTACTGGTGTCATGTGCCCTGTCACTGGTCCTTCTTCTTGGATTGGCCACTTCAGCGTCGGCAAACAGCCGCACCTTTATCGGCGCAAAGTACAAGGGAGCCGTTGGCGACCTTGCCTTAGCTTATCCTGGCATCAATGCTGGTCTCGAGCTGGAATACAGGTTCGATAACGGGTTTGCGATCGCTGCCGCATGCACCGCTGGTTTCCTTAAGGCGGAAGTAGATGACGGGCCTACCGTCGACATTGGTCTGTACAGTGCCGCTCTCGGAGCCAGGTATTATGTCATGCTCGGAGATTTCAA